>JAJYDH010000005.1:15211-31055 GCA_021777685.1 Planctomycetota bacterium
CCGACTGGACCGATGCCGTCTTCCCCGAGCGGTCGCACGACTTCGGCACCGTCGCCCGGGGGTCGAAGGTCCATCACTCCTTCAAGCTGATCAACTCGACCAACCAGGACATTCACATCGAGACCTGGCGGACCAAGTGCGGCTGCACCGACGTCCGCGTGGGGGCCAGGGACATCCCGCCCGGGACCCAGACCGTCATCGAGGCCGTGGTCGACACGACCAAGTTCTCGGGCTACAAGGCGTCCGGGCTGGTCCTGGTGCTGGACCGGCCGATGCGGGCCGAGATCGACCTGAATCTCACCTGCTTCATCCGGTCCGACGTGATGTTGAATCCCGGCCAGGTCGACTTCGGCGTCGTCAATCGCTCGACCGGCCCGAAGGTCGAGCTGACCCTCGCCTATACTGGCGGCCAGGCCAACTGGGCCGTGACCGAGATGAAGACGATCAGCGACCACATCGTCGCCGAGCTTCGCGAGCAGGGGCGGTCGCCCGGCGGCCAGGTGAATTACGTGCTCACGGCCACGCTCAAGCCCTCGGCCCCGGTCGGGTTCTTCAAGGACGAGATCACACTCCGGACCAACGACCCGAGCAGCCCGAACATCCCCGTCTCGGTCTCGGCCGTGGTCCAGTCGAACGTGACGATCTCCCCCTCGGTGATCAACCTCGGCTCCGTCAAGGCCGGTCAGACGATCCAGAAGACGGTCATGGTCCGATCGGCGCGGCCGTTCAAGGTCGCGGCGATCCGGCCGAGCCAACCGGACGTCTCGTCCCCCGCGCCCACCGACCAGTCGAAGCCGCTGCACACGGTCGTCTTGACCTTCAAGGCCCCGACCCGTCCCGGCCCCTACAACGCGACGGTCGAGGTCGAGACTGACCTCAAGGACGAGCCGCCCGCCAAGCTCACGACGTTCGCCAACATCCTACCCTGAGCGGCTCCGTCAAAGCCACGAGGCCCGGGGGCCCCGATGGACCCCCGGGCCTAGCCGGGATGGACTGTTCATGAGAATCCGGCCTATGGCGAAGGACGCCTCAGGCCCGGGCGATCAATAGCCGGTGCCGATCGCCGACAGGTTGCCCAGGGGCCGGCTGGTCGGGACCGGATAGGCCGCCGAGGGGGCCGGGGCAGGGGGCGCCGGCGGAGCCGGGACCATCGGGGCGGTCGGGACCGCCATCGGGGCGGGGACGGCCTGCGGGGAGGATGGATAGGACTGCATCGAGGCGGTCGGGGCCGCATACGGCGACCCATAAGGTGTCGCGTAGGGCCCGCCGCAGGGGCTCGCGGAATAGCAGCTCGCGGCGACCGCCTTGCGGTGGTGGCACTTGCCGTGGTGCTTGCCGCCGCCGCAGAGGCCGGTCGTGGCGGACAGGACGGTGATCAGGACGATCTGGTGCATCGGTAGAACCCCTTGTTTCTTGCTCTCAGGTGTCGATCCGTCATCTTCGTGCGGAGAGGCTCCGCATCGGGCGCCGACGCCCTTCGGGAGAGGGGGCATCGGCTCTGGCGTGTCTGTTGGCCGTCGGGGCGGTATGGCCCTCGACGACGCGACCTCGTCCATCCCAGACGCAGGTTGCCGCTCGGCGACTTCGCAATGCCCGACATGAGGGTCCGGCCGCCGCCACCAAGGAGATCGGATTGTAGGGGTCGCCTTCCGGCCCCGACAACCTCAATCTCGGGGCCCTGGGCAACTGGGCTTGACGCGGCGAACTTTGACGTCAGCCGGTGATGTGTGTCGCCGGCCTCCGGTTGACAGTCGGTCGGGCCAGGACATAAGCTCGGTCCACATCAGGGCCGGGGCCCAGAGGATTGCCCCGGCCGGCCTCCGAGGGATCGACCATGGCCAGCACCCTGACCCCGCCCCGCGTCCCGTCGTCCGATCAACGGCGAATGGCCCTCGCCGTGGCCGACGTCGGCTGGTACACGACCGAGAATCTTTTCCGGGAAACCCCCGATTCCCGGGCCTCGTCGCTGATGCTCCGATGCGCCGATGTCCGCGTGGCCTGGAGCAAGGGGGAGCGGCCCTGGACCTGGAACCGGCCGGCGTCGTCGGCCTCGCCCGGCCTCTGGAGACGCGACCTGGTCCTGCCGACGGGCTGGATGAAGACGTATCCGAGGATCGGGATGCGCCCGATCGCCCGCGCCATCCGCCGCTGGAAGTCCGAGCACGCTGCGGACGACCCGCTCGCCCTGGTCATGACCTATCCTTATTACCTGCACATGGCCGACCGCGTCTGGCCCGACCGGCTGGTCTACTTCAATGTCGACGACTACCGTCTGTACTGGCCCAAGGTCGCCGACGAGGTGACGAGGATCGAACATCGGGCGGTCCGCGAGGCCGACCTGACCGTCTGCACGTCGCTTCACCGCGTCGAGGAGCTGCGACGGGCCGTGCCCGAGGCGGCCGACAAGATCCGTCACCTCCCGCACGGGGCACCGTCGGCCTCGATCCCCGACCGGCCCCAGCACCTGCCTTCCGAGTTGCCCGAGGACATCGCCCACCTCCCACGCCCCCTGATCGGCTACGTCGGCACGCTGGAGGACCGGGTCGACTGGTCGCTCATGGCGAGGCTGGCCGGGTCGAACCCGGCCGCCTCGATCGTCCTCGTGGGACGGGTGGGCCCGGACGGGGATGCTCCCTGGCAGGCCGACCGTCGCCGATGCCTGGCCTCGCCCAACGTCCACGCGATCGGCTGGCGGCCCCAGACGACCATCGACGCCTACAACCGCTCGTTCGACCTCGGCCTGATCCCGTATCGGGTCGACCACCCTTTCAACGTCGCCTGCTGCCCGACCAAGATCATGGATTACATGGCCGCCGGCCGGCCCGTCGTGGCGACCGACCTGCCCGAATGCCGGCTCTACCCCCACCTCTTCGACGTCGTCACGCCCGAGGATTTCCCCGGGGCCGTCGAAGCCCGGCTCGCCGCCGGGCCGGACGACGGGCGGGCCGCGCTCCGATGGGAATTCGCGGTCGAGAACTCCTGCCGGAGGGTCGCAGAGCGCCTGCTCGACTGGATCGAGGCATAGCGATGCCCACCCTACACCCTGAAAGGCTTACCAGGAAGGGAGGAATCCCGGGGCGAGGAAGCCGGGCGTGTTGAACAGGTAGATCGCCCAGAAGTCGCCGAGGAGCATCAGTTCTTTCGCGTTGAAGTGGACGGGGAGTTCGGGCGGCGAGAGGCGGTATTCGAAGCCCAGAGGATCGGTGTCGGGTCCCTGGAAGGTGGCGAAGCCGTCGGTGACGTTGATCTGGGCCTGCCGCAGGGCAGCCTGGAGCGCCGTATCATTCCCAGGGGTGCCCGTCGCCTGGGCGACCAGCCACTTGACGGGAACGCGAGTGACCCAGCGTGTCAGCTCGATCACAGCTCTTTGCAGCGGATCACGGCCGGATGACATGTGTAGTTATGGTGTAACACTTGGCTGGAACCTGATGTTGAGCGGCGAGGCGGGAACGCCTTGGTTTTCGCGTGCCAGTGGTAGATTCGCGCCTCCTCGTTACGCCGCAGCACGTCGCCGATCTCCCGGGCGATCTCGGCGGGCTCCGTGGTCGCTTACGGAGCAGCGCGGTGAAGATCGCACGCGCCTGGCAGACTGTCATGGCCGGGGTTTTTCCCCCCCGATCCGCTGTCGCTCCAGTATCAGGAACCACGGCGCCAGCAGGCTCAGCGTGATATGGTGATGCCAACCCACATAGCTCCTCACCTCATAATGTGCCAGCCCCACCTCGCCCTTGGCCTCCTGGAAGACCCGCTCGACCCGGTGTCGCTTCGACCTCACGGCCACCACCTCGGTCAGCGGCACCGCGGCCGGGGCGTTGCTCATCGAATAGGTCACCTCGGGCACGGCGTCCGGGGTCCGGATGACCAGCAGTCGCTCCTCCGGCCCGATCCGACGCCCGAGCTTGGCGCGGACCCGGGCCAACACCGCCTCGACCATCACCGGCCCCTGATCACCATCGCGGATCGTCAGCCGGGTCCAGCGGTCGGCCGGCAAGCTCGATGCCCAGGTGTCGGCGCGGACGAAGGGGACCTCGGGGCGACTGCCGCCACGACGTCCCTTCCGCTGCCGGCGGCGGCCCTCGGGGTCGCGGATCGTGGTGTCGCAGGGCACGTCCAGGACGTACCGCTCGCCGCGACGGCGCAACAGGGTGCGAAACTCCGAGGCTCGGCCGAACTCGTCGTCGCCCGCGACCCAGCCGTGCGGCATCTCGGCACCGGTGCGGGCCAGCAACTCGGCGGCGATCTCCCAGGTCTTCTGGGATTTCACCCCATCGGGGACGTGGCAAGCCTCGCGACGCGCGGGATCGTCGGCCCAGTCCCTGGGCAGGTAGAGCCGGCGGTCCAGCGGAGCATGGCCCTTGGAGGGGACGTAGGCCAGGAGGACGCCGATCTGGCAGTTGTCCTAATTGCCAAGCCGGCCGCACCACATCCGGGCCACGTCGCAACTGTCCCGGCCCTTCTTGGGGAAGCCGGAGGGGTCGAGGACGATGACCCCGTCCGGTCCGCCCAACTCCTCGGCGACGTGCCGCCTCATCTCCGAGGCGATCACCTCGTCGTCCCAGGCGCCGAACATCTGGAGGTTTTTGCGGGGGATGCCGGCCTGGCGAGCGATCGGCTCGACCGATTTCCGCTGGAGGCCGCCGAGGAGGCCTCGGACGAAGGCGACGGCATGGTCGCGCCGCTCCTGGCGGCGGAACGCGGTCAGGTAACGCCCGAGGAAGCGGGCGAGATGAGACCGGCATTCGCGGACGTCCTCGGCCGAGACGGTGGCATCGGCCAGGAGGGCGACGGCCTCAGGGTGTTCCGGCAGCGACATGGCGGCGGCTCCTTGCGGGGTAACTCCAGGTCGCGCATCATGAGTCGAAAAAGATTATGAAAAAACAAAAATACGTGACAGGAGAACGACACATGTCATTCGTTGGTGATCCGCTGTAAATGACCAGCCCCACCTCTTGTCTTCGATTCCGCCCTGTCTCCAGGCTCATCCTTGAAAAAGTCCGCTTCCATCTCTTCTCCCACGCTTCCTCTCATCCTTCAAGTTAACGGCCAGGGAGCCGTGGGGATCTCCTCGCACCATTTGCCGGTGATGAGGGCCAGAGATTTTTCTGGACAGGATGCGTGCCGGTCGCCAGACTCTCGGACAGGCGTTGGAAACGGAGTCCTTGCCTCACTTCTCCGAGAGGATCACCATGACGACGAGCGGGATCGCGATCCGGGCGGGAGCCCTGGCGATGGGCCTCGGGCTGATCGGTGTCGGTCCGGCCGCCCCGGGCGCCGACCGGCCGAAGGCCGATCGGGTCGCCGAGGGGCGCGAGTTGTTCCTCCGCGAGTGGACCCCGAACGACCCGAGGAGCCCTCACGGCGACGGCCTCGGCCCGGTCTTCAACGACTCCTCGTGCGTCGGCTGCCACAACGCGGGAGGCTCCGGCGGCGGCGGCCCGTCGAGCAAGAACGTCGATATCGTGACCGCCGTCTTCAACGGCTCCCGCCCGCAGGTTGTGGGCCAGGGCCAGGCGGTCGCGGCCCCGCCCCCCGGCTACCTCCAGCGGGCGGCCATGTCGCTCCTGGGGATCTCCGGGCCGGGTCGCCAGCCGAGCGGCATCCAACTCTCGCCGCCGCCGGCCCCGAGGCCCGACACCTCGAAGCTGGTCGAGGCCCACGCCGGATTCCGGACCGCCCGGAGCGTCGTGCTCCACAAGTCGAGCGTCGACCCCGGCTATGAAGCCTGGCGGCTGACGATGACCGGCGGGAGCCAGTTCGCGCCCGAGATGGCCACTTTGGCGAACCTCGACCCGGAATCGCGCGCCGAGGCCGAGATGGCCCAGATCCGCAATCTCGAAAAGATGGGCCCGAACATGCGGGCCCAGGTCACGATCGGGGATTTCGAGCTGGTCCACTCGCAGCGGAACCCGACGGCCCTCTTCGGCGCCGGGCCGATCGACTCGATCCCCGACGCCGCGATCGAGGCCGCCGCCCTCGTGAAATACCCCGACTTCCCCGAGGTCGCCGGACGGGTCGCCCGCCAGAAGGACGGCCGGATCGGCCGGTTCGGCTGGAAGGCCCAGACGCCGACGCTCAACGACTTCGTCCTGACCGCCTGCGCCGTCGAACTGGGACTGGAAGTCCCCGGCCATCCCCAGGGCGGGCTCCCGAAGCCCTCGCTCAGGACCGCGACCCAGACGGCCTGCAAGGTCGAGCTGGCGGTCGACGGATCGATTCAGCCGCACGCGAAGTCGATCCTCGAAGCGGCACCGCTCGACCTGACCGCCGAGCAATGCGCCTCGCTGGAGTCGTACATCCGCGACCTCCCGACGCCGATCGAGCTGAACAGGGCCGACAAGGACGTCGAGGCGGGCCGGGCCCTGTTCGCCAGGGTCGGCTGCGCCACCTGCCACTCGGCCAGGCTCGGCGACGTCGAGGGGATTTACAGCGACATGCTGATCCACGACATGGGGCAAGAACTCGGCGACACCGGCTCGTACACTCCGTTCGTGCCCGGCTCGGACGACCCCGACTTCATCGACCCGCCCATCTCCGAGACCGTGGCCCAGGCCCAGGATGAAGATCAGGAGACGCCCGTCCGCCCGGCGAAGAAGCCGAAGACCGGCCCGGCGACCCGCCAGGAATGGCGGACCCCGCCCCTCTGGGGCGTCCGCGACTCCAGCCCGTATCTCCACGACGGCCGGGCCCCGACGCTGGAGCGGGCGATCGTCCACCACGGAGGGCAGGGGGAGCGGTCGGCGAAGGCGTATTTCGCCCTCACCCCTCGCGAGCGGATGCAGGTCCAGGCGTTCCTGAAGTCGCTTGCCGCCCCCGCCGAAGGGCCGGGCTACGCCCGCCGCTGAGCCTTCAGGACCGCCGACGGGATGAACTCCCGGTCTCCCGGCTGAGCCTTTGAAGTGCGGGAGCTTGCTCCCGCTTTCCTGGGAGGGAGCTTGCTCCCGGATCTGAAAACCGCCCGGTCCCGGGAGCAAGCTCCCGGGATCAAAGCGGGAGCAAGCTCCCGCACTCCAGGCCGAGACCAAGCTCCCGCGAACGGTCGGGAAGTGACAGGATCGGCGATCTTCAAGGACACGGTCGAGCCCCAGCCTCGATGGGACATCGGAAAGGATTTCGGACCATGCGACGAGTCGGCCGTCCCTGGCAAGCCCTGCTCCTGATCGCGGCCTGCGCCGGCATCGCCCCGGCGGCGGAGCCGAAGCCCCAGCCCCTGGCGCGGTACTTCCCGAAGAAAGACCTCGTCGCCTACGTCGAGTTCGACGGGGTCGACGCCCATTCGGAAGCCTGGAAGAAGACGTCGCTGGCACGGATGTTCGCGGAGACGCCCGCCGGCCCGATGCTGGAGAAGGTCGCCGCGCAGACCCTGGAAGGATTGCTCTCGCCCGACATGGAAGGCATCCTCTCGGCCGATGACGTGTCGAAGATCGTCTCGACCACGGCCCGATCGGGCTTCGCGTTCGCGATCAATCGCAAGGCCGACGACCCCTCGGCCAGGCCCTCGTGCATCGGCCTGGTCCTCCGGGGCGCGGGCAAGGGGCCGCTCCTGCCGACGATCAAGAAGGTCATGACGGCCGCCGGACTGCCGGCCGAGACGCTGGAGATGACGAAGGTCGACAAGCCCGGAGGCCGCAAGGCCTTCCAGATCGGCGAGGAGGGGCAGCCGGGCGTGGCCTGGTGGGTCGAGAAAAATGACCTCGTCGTCAGCATCCTCGACGTCAAGTACGCCGACGCCATGATCGCGGCCCTCGACGGCAAGGAGCCGAACGCGATCGACCATCCCTCGCGCCTGGAGCTGGCCACGACCGAAGACGGGTTCGAGCCGATCGGCCTGGCCTTCCTCGACATGACCGCCCTGCCGAAGATGCCGCCCGAGGCCGCCGACTTCGGCCTCGACGGGATCAAGCGGATGGACATCCGCTGGGGCTATCAGGGCGAGGCGCTCGTCAGCGTCTCGCGAATCCTCGCCCCCTCGCCGCGCAAGGGCGTCCTGGCGATGTTCGAGCAGCCCCGATTCGACGCCAGATCCCTGCCCCCCTTGCCGGCCGGGGTCGGGTCGTTCACGGTCCTCTCGCTGGATCTCGGCAAGGTCTACGACCAGATCGCGGCGCTTGCCAAGCTCGCCGATGGGGACAGCACGAAGGTCATCGCTGAGGCCGAGAAGGCGTTTCGGGAGGCGACCGGACGACGGCTCCGCGAGGACGTCCTGTCGCAGATCGGGCCGAGGCTGGTCTTCGCCGACGTGCCCACTCAGGTCTTCATCAGCTCCGACCGGCTCTCCTTCTTCGCCCAGGGGATGGCGCGCGTCCCCCGGTTCAGCTTGCTGGTCGAGGTCCCCGACCGGGCGAGGTTCCTCAAGGACCTGGACGCCATCGCGACCTGGGCCAACGCCCAGTTCCCCATCCCCAAAGATCCGAAGGCGAAGGAGGGTCAGCCGGCATCGCCACTGTTCCGCCGCCTCAAGAATGGCCAGGAGGGCTATGAGGTCGCCCTCTCGCCGACCTACTGGCCGCTCCCGGCCGGCTATCGGCCGTCGATCATCGTCGGAGACCGTTACGCGTCGATCGGGACCTCGCCGGACGTGGCGAGGCTGGCCCTGAAGCCGGATGGAGAACTCGGCGCGTCGCTCGATCGGGCGCTCGCCAGCCTGCCGGGCAACCTCACGGTCCTGACCGCCTCCGACACCCGGAATTCGGCCCTGCCCGAGATCCTCGCCAACGTGCCGTCGATGATCCAGTGGTGGGGCTTCATGATCCAGGGGATCTCCGTCACCGAGAGCGTGACGGTCAGCCCGCCCCGGGCCGCGTCGGGGGTCCCGGTCCCGGACGAGGTCGTAGCTTCCGAAGTGGGCCCGCGAGTGTCGGTGGCCGAGCCGGTCCCGGCCGAGGCGTTGGCATCCCCGGCTGTCGGTCCCGCTCGCCCCGCGGTCCCGGTCGCCCCGGCTCCGGCGGTCGCCCCGTCTCCCGTCGCCGCCTCGCCGCCGCAAGCCGGGCCGATCCCGCCGGACGTGCCGGCATCGGCCCCACTTCCCCCCGCGGGAGTGTTGCCGGCCCCGGCGTTCGCGATCGTCCCGGCTCCCGCGATCGCGCCGGGTGTTTCGTCCGTCCCGGCTCCGGTCTTCCCCGCTCCGGCGTCGGTGGACCCTCCGGCCATGGAAGACCCGGCCGTCCGGCCCGTCGTCGGCGACTCGCCGACGAGGCTCGGCCCGATCCTGGTCCGCGTGAGCCCGTCCGCCGTGAGGCCGGCGCCCGCCCAGGTCGCCGGGGAGGCCCCGGCCTCGCCCTTCGCGGCGATCCCGGCGCTCAAATTCCGGCTCCGGCTCGACCCGGACGAGATCCCCACGCCCGACGAACTCCGCCCTTACCTGTTCGCGGCCACCTACGCGATGTCGGTCGACGACAGGGGCTTCAAGATCACCTCGCGCGAGTCGTTCCCCTCGCTCAACCCGATCAGCCTGGCGCCTCTGGCCGTCACGGCGGCCCTGCCCATCTTCCAGGAGTTGCGGGAGGAGAGCGAGAAGAAGCGGCTCTCGGACAACCTCAGCAAGGTCGGGGAGGCGCTGCTCGCCTACCAGGAGAAGAACGGCCACTTCCCGCTCCCGGCGACCCTCGACAAGGACGGCAAGCCGCTCCTGAGCTGGCGGGTCGAGCTCCTGCCATTCCTGGGCGAGAAGGACCTCTACGACGAGTTCGAGCGAGACCAGCCCTGGGACAGCCCGCACAACAAGGCCCTGCTCGAACGGATGCCCGAAGCGTTCGCCCTGCCCGACGGCGACGACGAGGACGGCTTGACCCACTACCGGGGTCTGATCGGCAAGCGTGCCTTCTTCGATCCCGAGGTCAAGGAAGGGGTCACAATCGCCTCGATCACCGACGGGACCTCGAATACCCTGGCCCTGGTGGAGACCAAGGCGTCGGTCCCCTGGACCAGGCCGGGAACCGAGATCCGGATTGAGGGGCCCGGCGAACCCGACGACAGGACGGCGAAACTCCTGAAACGCCTCGGATCGGGGAAGGGCGGCGGGTTCCAGGCCCTGCTCGCGGACGGGTCGGTCCGGTTCATCCGCGACTCGGTCGACCTCAAGGTCCTCCGGGCGATCACCACCCGCGACGGAGAGGAGGCGGTCTCGGCCGACTCGTTCTGACGGGCCGATCTCCTGCCATCCTGTCATCCGGGGGCCAGACTGGCAGCCGGAGGAGGGCGGAAGAACGCCCTTGAGTCATCCCAAATCGTGATGAATGGTAGACTTCGGGCTCGCGAGACCGATCGGCACCGGTCTTGCTATCTGAAGCATGTTGTAGGCCCGAAAAAAATCAAACCACCGGGCCGTCCCGAGTCTTCCCGCCGGAGGCTCGGGGTGGCCTTTTTTCGTCGGGGATGGTCGATGTCCACCGTCACGAACCGTCAGCAGTTCACCTTCCAGGCCGAGATCAAGCAGCTCCTCCAGCTCCTCTCCCACTCACTCTACCAGAGCCGCGAGATCGCCATTCGCGAGCTGATCTCCAACGCCTCGGATGCCCTCGACAAGATGCGGTTCGTCGCGATGACCGAGGAGACGTACCGCGACGCCTCGCCGCTGGAGATCGTCGTCGAAGGGCGCCCCGACGCCCGAGAGCTGGTCATCCGCGACAACGGGATCGGGATGACGCACGACGAGCTGGTGACGAACCTCGGCACGATCGCCCACAGCGGGTCGTTGGAGTTCCTCAAGAACGTCCCGGCCGGCGGCAAGGCCGACGTCTCGCTGATCGGCCAGTTCGGCGTCGGGTTCTATTCGGCGTTCATGCTCGCCGACTCGGTCCGCGTCCGGTCGAGGAGCTACAAGGAGACCTCGGGCTGGGAGTGGGAGTCGGACGGCTCGGGCACGTTCTCCGTCGCCGAGGCCGAGGGGCTCCCGCGAGGGACCGAGATCATCCTCCATCTCAAGGACGACGCGAAGGAGTTCGCCGACGATTATCGGATCAAGTCGGTGCTGAAGACCTATTCGGGCTTCGTGCCGCACCCGATCAAGGTCGGCGACCAGGTCGTCAACGACCAGAAGCCGATCTGGGTCGAGCCCAAGGGGCAGGTCACGGACGAGCAGCACGCCCGGTTCTACCAGTACCTGACCCACAGGGCCGACGAGTCGCCGCTCTGGCACCTGCACATGGCGGTCGACTCGCCGATCCAGTTCCGCGCCATCCTCTACTGTCCGAAGACGAACGTCGAGCGGCTTGGCTTCGGCCGGCTGGAACACGGTATCAGCCTTTGCGCCAAACGCATCCTCGTCCAGGGGGATTGCCGGGATCTCCTGCCCGAATACCTCCGGTTCCTCTACGGCCTGGTCGACTCGGAAGACCTGCCGCTCAACGTCTCGCGCGAGACGCTCCAGGACAACTCGGTCATCCGCAAGATCCGAGGGGTCCTGACCAAGGGGGTGCTGGACAAGCTCTCGGCCCTGGCGACCGAGAAGCCCGACGAGTACCTCGACTTCTACAAGCAGTTCGGCCCGACCCTGAAAGAAGGGATCGCTGTCGACCCGACCAACCGCGACCGCGTGGCGAAGCTCCTCCGGTTCGCCTCGTCCCGCTCGGAGGACGGGTCGGAGCCGACCGGGCTGGAAGATTACATCAAGCGGGCCCCCGCCGATTCCAAGGCCATTTATTACCTGGGCGGGCCCGACCTCGCCTCGATCCGCAAGAGCCCGAACCTGGAGATCTTCCGCAAGCGGAACCTCGAAGTCCTGCTCCTGACGGACCCGATCGACGAGTTCGTCATGACCTCGCTCCACGCCTTCGACAACAAGACGCTCACGTCGATCGACGCCTCCGACCTGGAGCTGCCGGGCCTCGACGCCGAGAAGCCGACCGAGGCCGAGGAGCCGACCACGGGCGGGTTCGGCAAGGTGCTCGACCTCTTCCGGTCGAGCCTGGGGGATCGCGTGGAGTCGGTCCGGGCCTCGAAGCGCCTGACCGACAGCCCTTGCTGCCTGGTCAACGCCGACGGCGGCCTGAGCATCCAGATGCAGCGGCTCCTCAAGGCGAACAACCGCGAGTTCCCCGCCTCCCGGCGCATCCTCGAGGTCAACCCCGACGCTCCCCTGATCCAACGCCTGGTCCAGCTCTCGGCCAACCCCGAGAACGAGCCGTTCATCCGCCTCTGCGGCCTCCAGCTCTGGGCGAACACGATGGTCCTTGAGGGCGAGACCGCGGAGCCCGAGGAGATGGTCGCCCGCGTCCAGGCCCTCATGGAACAGGCCGCGCAGGCGAAGTCGTCGATCATCATCTGATCGGACGATGGCCCCCGGGTGGTCCGATGCCCGCCCGGGGGCCGTCCGCGACTTCAGGTATTCATCGTCTCGGGCCTGGCCGCCGCCCTCTCGACCCGGTCGGCGTCGGTCAGTTCATAGATCGTCACGGCCGTGGAGCGCCCCTTGACCGTCGCCCGGCCGAGCGGCCGGGCCTGGATCGAGCCGGCGGCTTCGAGGTAGGTCTCCTCGCTGATGAGGATGCTCGTCCCGTAGGTCTTGTTCAGCCCTTCGAGCCGGCTCGCCAGGTTGACCGAGTCGCCGACGACGGTGTAGTTCATCCGCGACTCGTTGCCGATGTTGCCGACGACGACCTCGCCCGTGTGGATGCCAATCCGCGTGATGAGCGGCGGCCGGCCCTCGGACTCCCAGCGCGAGATGGCCTCGCCCAGGCGTTTCTGGATGCGAACCGCCGCCGAACAGGCCGAGGCCGCAGTGTCGGAGATCGGCTGGGGTGCGCCCCAGAAGGCCATCACGGAGTCGCCGATATATTTGTCGACCGTCCCTCCGGTGGCGTGGATCTCCTCGCTGAGGATGCCGAAATACTCGCCCAACTGGTCCACCAGGGCCTCGGGGGTCGACGTCTCGGAGATCGTGGTGAAATCCTTGATGTCGCTGAAGAAGATGGTCAGCCGCTTCCGGGCCCCGCCGAGTCGGGCATCCTGCCCGGAGTCGATGAGGGAGCGGACCAGCTCGGCCGGGACGTACTTCCGGAACGATCGGAGGCCGCTCTTCATCTCCTCGGAGGCGACGGCCAGGCGGTCGACCTCCAGGACGAACGAGTGGGCGATCGGCCGGGGCGAGAGCCGGAGGTCGCCCACCCGGTTAGCCTCGCGCGCCAGGTGTTCCAGTGGCCTGGCCACCTGCCCGGAGACGAAGACGCCGACGACGATGGCCAGCACGAGGGCGGCGAGCGTGATGAGCAAGGCCGTGCGGCTCGCCTGATGGGCGAAGGCCAGGATTTCCTCCTCGGCGATCACCGTGCAGATCACCCATCGCGGCTTGTCGGTCCCGGACAACAGGTTGTAGTTCCCGAAATAGCGCTTTCCGTCGAGCGTGAACCGCGACGCCCCTTGCCTCCCGGCCGTCGCGCCGGCCCCGTCGAGCGAGACGCTGGCCAGCATGGCCCGGGTCCTGGCGTCGTCGAACTTCTCGATCGGCACCAGCGAGGGGGAGCCGCCCTCGGGCGGTCGCGGCCCGGTGAGGAGTTCCTGCCGAGGATGGGCGATGACCCTCGGCCCGTCCGCCCTCAGCTCGACGATGAAGGCGAACCCGTCCCGGCCGAGTTCCAGGAGTTGAAGCTGGCGGCAGAGGCTCCCGAGGTCGAAGTCCGCGGTCACGACGGATTCCAGGACCCCGTCGGGGCCGTAAAGCGGGGCGGCGTGCGTCACCCCCAGGACTTCGTTGAGCTTGCCCACCCCCAGGAAGACATAAGTCTCGGTCCAGATCGGGCGTTTCGACCGGCTCGCCAGCTCGAACCAGGGCCGCGACCGGATGTCGGGGGTCTCGGCCTCTGACCGGAAGGGAGTCCGAGGATAGTCCCCGACCTTGTATTCCTTCACGCCGAACTTGTCCGTCCCGGCCTTTCGGGTCGACTCCCAGATCGTGAGCTGCCCGTCCTGAAGCCGAGAGACGCCCGAGGATTCGCCCGTCTTCGAATATCCGATGAACTGCGAGGTGATCGCGGGCGAAACCTCCAGCGACTGGCTCCAGTAGGCGATGAGTCCTTTCGGATCGTCCCGGGATAGCTGGCCGGACTCCATGAGCTTGAGCGCCAGGGCCGATTGCTCATCCGCGTGGCCGAGCAGATTATCGACGAAATGGTCGATGATCTGGGAGACCAGATCGAGGACCTGCTTGGAGAGGTCTTCCGCCGCGAGTCGGGCCTGGACGTAGGAACTGATCCCGACCGCCGTCAAGGTGGCGACGATCAACCCCAGGAGGATGGTGAGTATGGCCGCCCGGAAAGGTAATTTCATGACGCTGGGGTTTCCACGGGCCCGGCCGGTTGGCCCCCTGATCTCTCGCCGAATTGCATTCCGTCGCCGGCCGGATGGCCTCCGGATGCGAAGGGCCAATCGCCGACGACCCTGGGGGACGATGACACTCTCTCGCGAGCAAGCATAAGTGGCCGGGATTCCGCACGCCAGCGACCACCCGGAAGACTCGGGCAAGGCCGAGAACCGTCCGATGACCGGGCGCCGACCCCGAGATTCCCCGTTCGCCCTTGTGAGCGGGGGCCGATGCGATTAGTCTCAATAGGGCCATCCCAGGAACGCAGAAGCACGCACCCCGCCATCGACCCACCGAGGAATCGCACCCGATGTCCCCTCGACTGCTCCTCGCGGTGTCCCTGTTTGTCGCCAACGCCCGGGCCGATGAGCCGGGGTTCGCCCCGATGTTCGACGGCAAGACCCTCGACGGCTGGAGGCAGGTCGGCGGTAGCGCCAAGTATCGGGTCGAGGGCGGTGAGATCGTCGGCACGGTCGACCCGTCGATGAAGGGGAACGCCTTCCTCCGGACCGAGAAGACCTTCGGTGACTTCATCCTCAAGCTCGACCTCAAGTTCGACGTGCCGGGCAACTCGGGCATCCAGTTCCGGAGCCATGAGCGGGCCGAGAAGAACGGCTCCGTCCGGGTCTTCGGCTACCAGGCCGAGGTCGACCCCTCGGCCCGGGCCTGGTCGGGCGGCCTGTATGACGAGGCCCGGCGGGGCTGGCTCTACGACCTCAAGGGCCATCCCGAGGCCCAGAAGGCGTTCAAGGTCGCCGACTGGAACGCCTACACGATCGAGGCCCGGGGGCCGCACATCAAGATCGCGATCAACGGCGTCCCCTGCGCCGATTATCTCGACACGATGGACCTCGAAGGCTTCATCGCCCTCCAGGTCCACGTCGGCAAGACGGGCGTGATCCGCTGGAAGGACGTCAGGATCAAGGATCTCGGCCGGTCGGAGTGGAAGCCGCTTTTCGACGGCAAGAGCCTGGCCGGCTGGGAGCCCAAGGGCGGCGGGCACTGGTCGGTCGAGGACGGCGTGATCCACGGGACCAACACCTCGTCCGAGCCGAAGCACGGCCACCTGTTCTCGAAGGCCGAATACGGCGACTTCGCCGTCCGCCTCAAGTTCGAGTCGAAGCAGGGCAACAGCGGCCTCTATTTCCGGGCCGAGGAGTCCGGCTCGCTCGGGATCGGCGGGTTCCAGGCCGAGATCGACCCGACCAACGACGTCGGCGGATTGTACGAGACCGAGGGACGCGGTTGGGTCGTCCGGCCGAAGCCCGAGGACGTCAAGAAGTGGCTCAAGCCGAAGGGCTGGAACGAGCTTTCGGTCGTCGCGATCGGCGACCGGGTGGTCGTCCACGTCAACGGGTCGAAGTCGGCCGAGATCGTCGACCCGAAGGGGCGGAAGCGGGGCAAGCTCGCGTTGCAGCTCCACGGGGGCCAGGACGTGGACGTCCGGTTCAAGGACGTCGAGATCCTCGACCTCGGCCGGTAATCGGGGGAGCCTTTCGCCCATGATCTTCGCCGGATTGCTGATGGTCGTCGTGAGCGTGGCCCCGGCCG
>JAJYDH010000358.1 GCA_021777685.1 Planctomycetota bacterium
ATGGCCGGCGAGGGCCGTGGGTGGGTCAACATCCCCTGGCTCTTCGAACTGGGCCATTACTCGCTCTATTCCGCCGTCTTCGACGCGATGGTCCCGCCGGCCCCGGCGCCGCTCGAGGAGAAGGCGACGACCGAGGCGATCTCGGCGGCCCGGTCCATGGCCGCGGCCCGGGCCGAGGCGGCTCCCAAGGGGGACCAGTATGGCACCGGCGCCCTGATCGCGCTCGACGCCCTGGCCCGGGGGCTGATGGCCTTGCTCCTGATGGGCCTCCGGCGGAAGGGGCCGGGCCTCTGGTGGACCGCGCTCTGCGTGACGATGGCGCTGGGCGTGACGCTCGGGCCGACGACGGTCGAGTCAGTGACCACCTCGGGGAACGAGGTGACCCGCAAGGTCGTCCCCTGGGCCGGCATCCAGCTCGGCGGGATCGCGGCGCCGGCCCCGGTCGTCTCGCCCGAGACCTGGGGGCTCCTGTTCCTCGCGATCGAGCTGGTCCTGCTCCACTCCGCGATCAACCTGGGCAAGCCGGGACGGATCTACGCCCTGATCCCGCTGTTTCTGATCTGGGCGAACATGGACGAGTCGTTCGCCTTCGGCCTGATCGCGCTCGCCGCCTCGACGATCGGCCTCCTGGCGGACTCGAAGCGCGACCCGTCGCGTCCCTCCCCGAGGGCCGGGCTGATCGTCCTGGGGCTGAGCTTCGCGGCGACGTTCGTCAACCCGTCGCACGCCTTCGGCGTCCTGACGGGATTCGGGATGACCCTGAGGGCGTTCGGGATCGAGGTCGGCCCGCCGACCGCGCCGGCGGCGTTCCTCTTCGGCAAGGGCTTCGCGCCGGCCGAACTCCAGGGCGTCGGGCAGTCGCTCCGCCTCTACTACGCGGCCCTGGTCGGGCTCGGCCTGGCGTCGTTCGCCCTGAATCGCAAGGATTTCGTGCTGGGCCGGCTCCTGATGTTCCTCGCCGCCGCGGTCTTGTGGGCTCTGGCCTTCAACTACTTCACGGCGCCGTTCGCGCTGGTGCTCGCATCGACGCTGGCCCTGAACGGCCAGGAGTGGTATCACCGGACGTTCGGGACCGAGGGCCGGCTGGGCGCCGGCTGGACCTTCTGGTCGACCGGGGGCCGGCTGGTCACGATCGCGCTGGTCTTCGCCGCGATCGCGCGGGGCGTGACCGGATGGGGCGGCCAGGTCGGCGACCTCCAGTTCGGCTTCGGCTATAACCCGGACGATTTCCCGTTCGAGGCCGCCGACTCCCTGAAGGACGCCCCGATCGAGGGGGCCATCCTCAACACCAGCCTCGCGCAGGGCGACGCCATCGCCTGGCGGGCCTCGCCGAAGCGGCGGGCGTTCATCGACAGCCGGACCCACCTCTATCCCCCGTCCGTCATCGAGGACTGGAAACAGCTCCGCCGCGACCTGCTCGCCGACGACGTCGGGAAGTGGCAGCCCATCCTCGACCGCTACAAGATCAGCGCCGTGATGCTCCAGCTCATCGGCGATCAGGACACGGCCCCAAGAACCTACGCCCGGCTGATGAGCAGCCCGAACTGGGTGCCGTTCTACGACGACGGCGCGGTCGCGATGTTCGGCCGGGCCGACGCCAACGTCCCGCCGGCCGACCTGGCCTACTTCAAGGCCAACCGGCTCGAAGCCGACGAGCTGGTCTACAAGCGGCCGAAGCTCGTCCCCCGCTGGGAACGGCCGCCGATCGCGACCTGGGAGCCGCTCGACCGGATCTTCCAGAACCGCCTGCTCAACAGGGTCCAGCCCCACGTCGAGGCCGCCGCCCGCTGGCTCAGCCCGGCGAACGTCCCGACCGACAAGCCCTTCCTGGCCGACCCCGCGCACTGCCTGATGGCCATCCGCGAGGCCCGGATCGCCCTCTCGATCAAGCCCGATGACACCACGGCCTTCCAGATCCTCATCGAGGCGTATCAGCGGCTCCTCGCCCAGGAATCGGCCCTGATCGCCGGCATCCCGCTGACGGCCGAGAACGTCCCCAAGATCCTCCAGGCCCCCACCCAGTCGCGCTACCTCTCCGACCGGACCCGCCAGCTCCTGGCGGCCCTGAACTTCCGGATCGAGACCCTGCCCCCGTCACGGACCCGGGAGGATAAGGCGGCCAAGGCCAACCTGATCTATGCCCTCGCGCGGATCTATCTCCAGAATGGCGCCTACGACCTGGCCCGCGAGCGGCTCAGCACCCTGGCCGACCCCGCCCTCGGCCTCACCGGCGAGATGAGCGACGACTTCCTCAAGGGCCTGACCAAAGAAATGGGCGACCTCGACCAGCGGGTCCAGTCGATCCAAACCCAGATGAACGACATGGTCATCAACCGCCGGGCGACCCCGATGGATAAGGCGAACTTCGCCAGGGCCTCGGGCGCCCCCGGCCTGGCGATCCGCGAGATGGAAGAGGCCAACGAGACCGGCGGCAATCCGGCCCTCGTCCGCCCCCTGCTGGTCGACCTCTATTGCGACACCGGCCTGCCCGACAAGGCGTTCGACGTGATCGGCGCCCTCAACCCCGACGACCCCTCGCTCAGCACGGGGGTCGGCACCGCCTCGTATCGCCAGGGGAAGGTCTTCTTCCTGCTGGGCAACTACGCCGACGCCGTCGCGCTCTGGCAGAATAACTCGATCAACCAGGTCCGGAGGCAGCGGAGCATGCAGGCCACCATGGCCGGCCAGTTGCTCCTCGCCGGAGATCCGACGTCCGCCGTCCGCCAGCTTCTCGATGTCCCGGAGCAGATCGAAGTGCAGGCCGGGTGGGAGTTCGAGCTGGGCATGGTCGCGCTCGAAGGGGGCCTGCCCCCCGACGTCGCCGCCGACCACTTCCAGGCCGCCCTCAAGCTCGAACCGAACCTCGTCGTCCGCCCGGTGATCGCGTACTACCTGGGGAAACTGGGCAAGGAAGTCCCGCCCCCCAGGGCCGCCACTCCCCGGACCGTGGAGCCCGCCCCGGCCCCGGCCGTCTCGCCTTCCGGGCCCGTCGAGCCTTCCGAACTGCCGGCCAACCCGTTCGAGCCCAACACGGCGAAGCCCTGACCGATCGGGCAAGGCGACCTCGACCCGCCCCGTCGTCGGCCTCGCAAGGCTGTCCGACGGGCGTGCCGCCGTCCATAATGAGGTCCATGCGACGATCCGCCTTGCAGTTCAGCCTGGCCGCGATGCTCGGTGTGGTGGCGGGCGTCGCGCTGAATATCTGGCTGTTCCGCCTCGGATTCATCTGGGGCCTGGTCGGCCTCAACATCACCAAGCACGTCGCGGTCGCGGCGCTCTGCCAGGCGCTCGGGGTCAACCGGCGGGCCGCCGATCGCCCCGCGAGTTCGGCCTTGCCGGGGCCTCACCTGGTCAACGAAGCTCCCTGATCGCCAGGTTGCGGAACTCGACCGGCTCGGAGTGCGACTGGAGCCCGAGGAAGCCGGCCTTCCGGCGGATTCCCGGGTGCCTGGCGAGCGCCTCGGGATGTCCCGAGACGTCTCCATCGACGACCTTCGCCCCGTTCAGCTCGACCGTGACCTTCGAGCCCTCCGCGCGGACGACCAGGGCGTTCCACTCGCCGGGCGGCCTGGCCTGGCCGCGCCTCGAAGCCAGGACGCCGTAGACCGACCCGCAGTACTGCGCCGGCTGCAGATTCTTGTAAGCCGGCGCGCCGTCGTCGAGGATCTGGACCTCCATCCCGTCAAACGAGGGGTCGCCCTTGTGCGGGGCGCGGATCAGGACGCCCGAGTTGCCTCCCGGGCCGGTCCGATACTCCAGCCTGAGCACGAAATCGCCATAGGCCCGATTCGTGCTGAGCCAGCCCTTGCCGTCCCCCTTCGTGACGAGCAGGCCCCGCCCGGCCCGCCAGTTCCCCGGCTTGCCGCCGATCGAGGTCCAGCCCGCCAGCGACTCGCCGTCGAACAGCGAGACGAACCCAACATCATCCGAAACCCCGGCGGATGCCAGGGTTAGGGTCAGGACGGCGAGGCCGATGGCTTTGTTTTTCATGCTGATCGCGGGAGGTCCATGAAGCGGATTCGGTTCGATTTCCGTTCGGCTTCAGACGGGCAGGTGGGGTGACGGGATGCCGCCGGGCCTCGACTGCGTGGCGACCTCGGCGAGATACGCCAGGATGCGCCGGCGGAAGATGGGAAGGGCGAGGGCCTCGGCCCGGGACCGGGCGAGGGCCGGGTCGTGCGGCCGGCCGTGGGCCTCCCACGCCTCGATGGCTTCGAGGAGGGCGTGCTGGGTGGGTTCGGGATAGGTCCGGCCGATCCGGTCGTCGACGGTCTCGGCGGCCCCTCCTCGACCCAGGGCGATCACAGGGGCCTGGCAGGCGAGGGCCTCGATCGGGACGATCCCGAAGTCTTCCTCGCCGGGGAAGAGCAGGGCCCGGCAGCGCCGGTAGTGGTCGCGGATCACCTCGTCGGATTGCCAGCCGAGGAAGCTGACCGATGGGCCGGCCAGGCGTTCCAGGCGGACCCGCTCGGGGCCCGAGCCGATCACGACCAGACGGCGGCCCGAGGCCGAGCAGGCGGTCACGGCCTGGTCCAGGTTCTTGTACGGGACCAGCGCCGAGACGCAGAGGTAGAAGTCCTCGCGGGGCAGGGGGGCGGGGCGGTAGAGGTCGGTGTCGACCGGCGGCTGGATCACCCGGCTCTCCCGGCCATAGCAGCGGTCGATCCGGGTCCGGATGGTCTCCGAGATCGCCACGAAGTGCGTGACGCGGTCCGAGGCGGCCCGGTCGACCCGCCGGAGGTGGTCGAGCAGCGTCCCGGCCAGCGCCTTGCGGATCGGCCGGTCGGCCCAGGAGTCGAGATAGGCGTCCCGGCCGTCCCAGGCGTAGCGCATCGGGGTGAAGCAGTAGCAGACGTGCGGCACGCCCCGGGGCGGCCGGACCATCTTGGCCACGCAATGGCTCAGGCTGACCACCAGGTCGACCTCGCCCACGTCCCACGACCGCGCGGCCATCGGCATGACGGGCAGGAGCTTGCGGTAGTGCCGGAAGACCCCCGGCACGCGCTGGAGCGGCGAGGGGCTGATCCTCATCGACTCGATCGTCGGGCTGAGCTTCCCCCGGTCGTGGATGAGCGTGTGGAGGGTGGCGTCGGGGAAGGCCTCGCAGAGGACTTCCAGGCACTTCTCGCCCCCGCGCATGCCGGTCAGCCAGTCGTGGACCAGCGCGACCCGGAGCCCCGCCAGGCCGCCCGACGAAACGCGGCGGATCGGCGCGACTTCCCCTCGGATGCTGGCTTCCATGCCGGCCCCCTTGGCTTCCATGCCTCGTTCGGCCCGGGTCCGACGGCCCCCGGGATATCTCGGCCGGGAAATTACCCGACTTGCCCCCGGAAGACAAGGCGGGCCGGGGCGAGGCCAGGGTCATTCCAAGGTTCTCGGCCTGGCGACGCCCCGCACGCTAACCTTCCCCGGGATGTGGGGGAGGGGGCCGGACGCAAGCGGTCCTCTCCGGCCCAGGGCCGAGTCTGACCCCCATCTCCCCTCGCGGGAGAGTGCCGGGGAGAGGGGGCAAGCGGTGAGGAATCGACCCCTGGAATGTCCCTGACCCGGGCCCGGGTCTCCGCCGAGACCGGCTTCCAAACATCCACGGCCCCGGCCATCCTCTCGGGCGATAGAGGGCCGGGCCGGGACCATCTCGCCGCCCTGGCCCGTCTCTTCCAGGTCAGCCCGGCCGTCTTCATCGCGTTCCGACCGATCATAGCTCCGGCGAATGGGCCTCGGCCTGGGTGGCCGCCGCGAAGTGCTCACCGTTGCCCGCGATCTCGCCGATCGGGGCGGGCTTGAGGTCGAGGCCGATCGCGGCGGCGGTGCGCCTCGGCCGGGCCAGGAACTCGGAGAATCCCTGGATCACCACGTAGAAGACCGGCACGAAGAAGACGGCGAGGACCGTCGCGGCGATCATCCCTCCGAAGACGGCCGTCCCCAGCGCCTGGCGGCTGGCGGCGCCGGCCCCCCGGGCGTTGACCAGCGGGACGATCCCGAGGATGAAGGCGAACGAGGTCATCAGGATCGGCCGGAACCGCAGACGAGACGCCTTCACGGCCGAGTCGATCAGGCCTTCCCCCTTGGCCCGAAGCTCGCGGGCGAACTCGACGATCAGGATCGCGTTCTTGCTCGCCAGGGCGATGATCAGCACGATGCCGATCTGGGTGTAGATGTTGATGTCCATCCCCCGGATCGCAACCGCGGCCACCGTGCCCAGCAAGGCCAGGGGGACGACCAGGATCACCGCGGCGGGCGTCAGCCAGCTCTCGTACTGGGCGGCCAGGACGAGGTAGACCAGCAGGACCGCCAGCGCGAAGATGTAGACCGCCTGCGAGCCGACCTTCTTCTCCTGGTACGACATCCCGGTCCACTCGAAGCCCACGCCGGGCGGGAACTTGGCGTCGGCCATCTGCTCCATGAGCTTGAGCGCCTGGCCCGAGCTGAACCCGGCCGCCGCCTCGCCCGAGATCGACGAGGACGGGTAGAGGTTGTACCGGGTGATGATCTGAGGGCCGAGCGACTCCCGGATGTTGGCCAGGGTGCCCAGAGGGAGCATCGACCCCGCGCCGTTCCTGACCTCCAGGTGGCGGATGTCGTCGGGCTTGAGCCGGAATTGCTGATCGGCCTGGACCCGGACCTGGAACGTCCGGCCGAACAGGTTGAAGTCGTTGACGTAGGCCGAGCCCATCGACGATTGCAGGGTGTTGAAGACGTTGTTCAGGGGAACGTCGAGGCTCTTGGCCTTGACGCGGTCGATGTCGGCGTAGAGCTGGGGGACGCCCGAGCGGAAGACGGTCTGGAGCGAGCGGAGCTTCGGCTTGCCCCCCCCCTGCTGGCCGTTGCCGTCGTGG
>JAJYDH010000359.1 GCA_021777685.1 Planctomycetota bacterium
GCGCGAAGAGCAGATGATGTACAAGCAGCAGATGCAGATGATGAAGATGCAGCAGCAGTACATGCAGCAGATGGCCAAGCAGCAGAAGGCCCAGCAGGAGTATTTCAAGAAGAATCCCGCCGCCGCGGCCGCCTTCGCCGCGGCCGCCTCGGCGGACGCCAACGCCGCCGCGGCCCGCCGCAAGAAGCGATCCTTGACGACGGTCAGGCCCAAGGCCAAGTCGGCGGCGACGGCCAAGGCCGAGCCGAAAGCCGAGACGACCAAGGCCGAGCCGGACGCCGAGACGACCAAGGCCGCGCCGGGCAAGAAACCACTCTCCGCATTGAGGGCCCCGGACGCGCCCGCCGGCTCGAAGTGAGTCAGGCCGTGACCGCTTTCGGGCCTTCCTGATCCGTCGCGTCGACGAGCGTGACGAAGCCGTCCGGGTCGATCCTGCCCCGATAACCGATGTCCGACCACTCGGCCCGGCACGGCACGAGAGCCTGAATGCGGCCCTCTGTGTCGGGCCCGAGGGGCTTTCCCTCCTCGTCGACGATCCGGATCGCGACGCCCGGGAGCGGGTGGCCGATCGTGCCCGGCTTGTGGCCGACCTGGTGGAGCGGGACCTTGGGCTCGACCACGTCGGCGGTCGAGGCGGTCAGGGGCCCGAGCGAGGGATGGTCGAAATGGGGTCGCTCAGGGTCGATCGTCTCGGGGCGCGCGGGGGGCCTGGCCAGGGCCGATCTCGCGGTGACCCCCGCGACGAGCACCGCCTGCCGGGCGGCGAAGGCCGTCACGGGCGGCCCGATCGCGGGCCCGAACGACACGACGACCGTGCGACGCAAACCCTTGGGCCACTTGGTGAAGAATCGCCCGCCCGAGAAGCTCGTCACGCTCCCCCAGACGTTGTCGAGGTAGACCGGGATCACGGCGACTTGCTCGCGCCCGGCGAGGATCAACTCCAGCCCCCGGTGGAACGGGGCGGTCATCCCCGTCCTCGTGAGCTGTGCCTCGGGGAAGATCGCCAGGAATCCCCCGTCGTCGAGCACCTTCCGGCAAGTCTCGATGGCCGCCCGCTGGGCCTTGGGGCCGGAGTACGGGACCGAGATCAGGCCGCAGCGCCGGGCCAGGAAGCCGACCACCGGCCAGCCGAAGACGTTCGAATTGACCAGCGCGGTGCCCTTCCGGGGGATGTTCGCCGCCAGGAAGAAGCCGTCGAACCAGGAGAGGTGATTCGAGACCAGCAGGACCGGCCCGGACTTCGGGATGTTTTCGCGTCCGATCACCCGGAAGTTGTAGCGGACCGACATCACCAGCTTCACGAACGGCTGGGCGATCCAGGGCAAGGCCGCGACGAACGCGGCCAGGAGCACGACGATCGCCGCCAGGATCGCACCCGCGACCTCGAAGGGCGCGAGGTGGATCGAGGCCGGGGCGAAGATCGGGACGAGTGCGGGCCCGGGGGGATGGGTCATGGCTCGGGTTCGGCTCGCGGGTTGGAGGGCGTGGGATGCTCGATGGCATCCCCATCGGGATCGCGGTGCGTCCGGTGGAGCCGGCCGTGCCTGTAAATCTCGCGGAACATCTCCTTGGCACGATCGGGCAGGGGGGAGGATTCCAGGCGGGAGATCGTCTCCTCGACCGGGTAGGCGACCCGCTTCAGCTCGATCTTGGTGCCGTCGATCACGGCATAGGCGGCGCGCGGGTCGCCGTCGCGAGGGTTGCCCACGCTCCCCGGGTTGACGACCACGGCCGGGCCGGCGCGGAGGTTGAATTGCAGGTGCGAGTGCCCGACGCAGACGATGTCGGCCTCGCAGTCGTGGAGCCGCTTGGCCCAGGTCTCCGGGTCGCGCATCAGGTACTCGTCGAGCGGGTCCCGGGGCGTCCCGTGGACCAGGAGGAACCGCTTGCCGCCGACCGTGAACCGCGAGGTCAGCGGCAATTGCAGGAGGTAGCGGCGCTCCTCGGGCCCGAGCGCCTCCCAGACCAGCGGCCGGGTGACGCGGGTCAGGTAGCGATAGCCCACCTCGCCGAGCACCGAGACACCTTGCGCGACGCCATGGTCGTGGTTGCCCCGGATCGCGTATTTCGCGTGCTCCATCGCCCAGCGGACGCACTCCAGCGGGCTGGGGCCGTAGTCGACCAGGTCGCCGAGGCAGACGGCGATGTCGTGCGGCTCGTCGATCGCCGCCAGCGCGGGCCAGTTGGCGTGGATATCGGAAACGACGAGGATACGCATCCGGTCCCCTTCGGTCGAGATCAGCCCGGCCAGCGGTCGAACCAGAGCTGGAACATGAGCAGGGTCCAGAGCGGCTTGCGGTGGTCGCGGGCCCCGGCCAGGTGCTCGCCGATCCGGCGGGCCACCTCATCCGGGCGGAAAAGTCCCTGTTTCCTCAATCGGTCGGGGGCGAGCAGCGAGTGCATCAGGGGGGCCAGCGGCCCTCGGAGCCAGCGGGCGACCGGGATGCCGAAACCCTTCTTGGGCCGCTCCAGGATCGAGGCCGGCAGGCGAGGCGCCGCGGCCCTCTTGAGCAGCCTCTTGGTCTGCCCTCGCCCATACTTATAGGACGACGGCAAAAGCTGGATCGCGTCGACCAGCCGGGCGTCGAGGAACGGCGCGCGGACTTCCAGCCCGCAGGCCATGCTCGCACGGTCGACCTTCGTGAGGATATCCTCGGGGAGATAGGTATCCTGGTAGAGCCGGAGCGACCGCGTCAACGGGTCGGAGCCGACCGCCAACGCCGAGGCCCGGGCCAGGTGCTCTCCTTCGACGTCGATGTTCCCGTCGACCAGCAATCGGCCGATCTCGGGCCCGGAGAACGACCCCAGCCAGCGCTGGTGGGCCAGGGCCGAAGGCTCGCTCGCCCCCCGGAGGAACTGCTTGAGCTTGAAATCGAGGCTGATGTTGCCGTGGTCGACCGGCAGCATCCCCACCGCCGAACCGGCCAACGCCCGCGCGGCCTTCGGGAGCCGCCGGTAGACCTCGGATGCCCGCTCGGCCCGGAAGGTGGGATAACCCGCCAGAAGCTCGTCGGCGCCGTCGCCGCCCAGGGCGACCGTGACGTGCTCGCGGGCGAAGCGGCTGAGGAGGTGGGTCGGCAGGACCGAGGCGTCGCCAAACGGCTCGTCGAGCCATCCGGCGGCCTCGGGCAGCAGCTCCATCACCGAGTCGGCGGAGAACGTCCGCTCGTGATGGTCGGTCCCCAGGTGCCGGGCCACGGCCCGGGCGTGACCGGACTCGTCGAAGCTCGGGTCTTCGAACCCGATCGAGAACGTCCGGATGTGGCTCGCCGGCTCCAGCTCGGCCAGCGCCGCCGCGACGCTCGACGAGTCGACCCCGCCCGAGAGGAACACGCCGAGCGGGACGTCCGACCGCCGGTGCCGGCCGACGGCCGCCCGGAATTCGTCCCAGAACCGGGCCGACTGCTCCTCGAACGGGAGACCCTCGGCGTCGGGCTCGGGCGAGGACCAGTAGCGGGAGACGGTCGAGACCCCGCCTTCGCGGACGAGCAGATGCGCCGGGGGGAGCTTCCTCATCCCCTCCCAGATCGAGTGCGGGGCGGGGATGTATTCGTAAAAGAGGTAACGAGACAGCCCGGCCGGGTCGAGCCGCCTGGCGACGCCGGGATGGGCCAGGAGCGCCTTCGGCTCGGAGCCGAAGACGAGCGAACCGCCCGGGGTCTCGGCGTAAAACAGGGGCTTCTGGCCCATCCGGTCGCGGGCCAGGACAAGGCGGGAGCGGCGGACGTCCCAGATCGCCAGGGCGAACATGCCGTTGAGGTGACGGACGAACTCGGGCCCGTGCTCCTCGTACAGGTGCACCAGACTCTCGGTGTCGCAATCGGTCCGGAAGACGTGCCCGCGGGCGAGGAGCCCGGCCCTCAGCTCGGGGTCGTTATAGATCTCGCCGTTGAACGTCACCCAGACCGAGCCGTCCTCGTTGGACATCGGCTGGGCGCCGCCGTCGACGTCGATGATCGAGAGCCGGCGATGCCCGAGGCCCGCCGGCCCCTCGATGAACTCCCCTTCCCCGTCCGGCCCTCGATGGGCGAGGGTCCCCGTCATCCGGGCGAGCACGCCCCGATCGGCGGCCTCGCCGTCGCGATTCACGAACCCGGCGATGCCACACATGGAAAGTTGTCGACGCCCCCGAGATCTCCGCCCGTCTCGATCCGATGGAATTCAGGTTATCCGATCGCCCGTCGGGGCGAAAGGGCACGCGGCCCCCGTGCCCCATCGATCGCGGTCAATCGAGCGACTTGATCCGGATGTTGCGGAACTGCACGAGACTCGGGTTGCCGAAATACTTGCCGTCTTTATAGCCGCCGTGGTGCTGGAGCGCGATCGGCCCCTTCTCGGGGATGCCCGGCAGCTCGGCGTCCTCGATGACCGTGATCCCGTTCAGGACGACCGTCAGCCGGTCCTTCTTGAGGGTGATCTCGAAGCTGTTCCACTCGCCGACCGGCTTATCGGCCTGATGCCTGGGCGTGACCCCCGCGCGGACGGAGGCGGGCATGTTCGGGTCGGTCCGGTAGCCGTAGACCTCGCCCGAGCCGATCGGCCAGCACCAGATGTTGACCTGGCTCTTGCCCGTCTTGATGTCGCGGAGGTAAACGCCCGAGTCGCTGTCCGGCAGGGCCAGCTTCATCTCCTTGCCGTGGATGTCCTTCGCGTGGGTCCCGTCGGGCAGGATGTAGGGGATGTTCGGGTTGATCCAGGGGGTGTCGGTGATCCGCCAGTCGAGCTTCAGGACGAAGTCGCCGTATTCCTTCTCGGAGACGAGGTTCTTGGACCCCTTCGACTCGCTCCTCGCGTCGTAGTCGATCACCCCATCGACCACCTTCCAGTGGCCGTTGTCCCCCTCGGGAGCCTTCCAGCCGGCCAGGTCGGTGCCATTGAAGAGGCTGACAAATCCGTCCTCCGCCCGGGGAGAGGCCCCGGCGAGGGCTATCGCGATGAAGGCGGCCAGGCCGCACCTCCGGAACAAGGTGTGCATGATCGGTTTCGCTCGCTCGATTGACGACGGGATGGCCCTCGGCGTTCGCCTAGGATGCTGACAGGCCACGCTAAACCGGCGAGCCGGCCCCGTCAACGCGCTCGTCCAGCCGGCAAGGACGACACAACCGTCACCAACCGCCACGGATCTCGACGGCCGTATCGGTCGCACCGGCGTACAGTCGGGACAAACGTACGGTGGTGTGTCGACACGGGTTCAGGCCGACGTTATGATGTTGATGATTGCGAGTCGAGCGGGCGAGAGCCGCCGGACCAATCGTCGTCGACGCCGAGGGGATGTAGCCATGCCGATGGGACCCGCCGAGATCGTGGCGAGCCTGAAAGAGCTCTGCGAGGCCAAGGGGCCGAGGCTCACCACGGGCCAGATCGTGGGCTGGATCGACAAGAACGGCGGGTACGACTCGGACGCCGAGTTGATCGCCTTCGCCAAGAAGATGAAGGCCCGGCAGTACGCCCGCATGCTCACCTTCGAGGACGAGGAGACCGGCCGGCGGATCAAGCGACTCTGGAGCTTCCGCGACAGCTCGAACGGCCGCCGGGCCTACGCCGACATCTGCGACATGTCGCCCGAGAGCCGCAAGCAACTGATCCAGAAATACGCCTACTTCCAGGACCAGCTCCGATCCGTCCGCCGGGCCATGTCCGACTACTTCGCCGGCCAGCAGTTCTTCGACTTCTACGTCGGAGACCTGGAACAGGCCGAGTCCACCGCGATCAACGGCAAGAACTGAGCCTGGGCCGATCGCTGGTCTTGACCGACGGCTCGCGGGGTCGTGAGAATGGGAGTCCGCCCGGCGAAGGTCCCGGGCGTCAGGTTCCGGCCCGCCCGCTCTCGATTCCCGAGGATCGCCGCCGCCATGTCCGCATCGACCGAAACGGGACGTGCCACCGCCGCCCTGCCCGACTCGCTGGGCCGCTTCGGCGCCTTCGGCGGCAAGTTCGTCCCCGAGACCTTGATGGACGCCCTGAACCGGCTCGAAGTGGCCTACAAGGAGGCGAAGGCCGATCCCGAGTTCCAGGCCAGGCTCGACTACCTGCTCGCCGACTATGTGGGCCGGCCCTCGCGCCTGTTCCTGGCCGAGCGGCTGACGGAGAAGTTCGGCGGGGCCTCGATCTACCTCAAGCGTGAAGACCTGAACCACACCGGCGCCCACAAGATCAACAACGCGCTGGGGCAGGTGATGATCGCCCGGCGGATGGGCAAGAAACGGGTGATCGCCGAGACAGGCGCGGGGCAGCACGGCGTCGCCACCGCCACGGCCTGCGCCTTGTTCGGCCTGGAATGCACGGTCTACATGGGCGAGGAGGACATCCGCCGCCAGAAGCTCAACGTCTTCAACATGCGGACGATGGGCGCGAACGTCGTGCCCGTCACCTCCGGCTCGAAGACCCTCCGAGACGCCACCAACGAGGCGATGCGCGACTGGATGGGCTCGTCGAAGGAGACGCATTACACGATCGGCAGCGTCGTCGGCCCGCACCCGTTCCCGATGATCGTCCGCGACTTCCAGGCCGTCATCGGCCGCGAGACCCGTCGCCAGTGCCTCGACCGGCTGGGACGGCTCCCGGATTCGGTCGTGGCCTGCGTCGGCGGGGGCTCCAACGCGGCGGGGATGTTCTATCCGTTCATCGAGGATGAATCCGTCGAGCTGATCGGAGCCGAGGCCGGCGGCCGGGGACCGACCTCGGGCGAGCACGCCTCCAGCCTCACCCAGGGGCGGCCGGGCGTGCTCCACGGGAGCTTCAGCTACGTCCTCCAGGACGACGACGGCC
>JAJYDH010000360.1 GCA_021777685.1 Planctomycetota bacterium
GACGACATGATCCCGGACCGACTGATTGAGGGTGGCCAGTTCTTTCTGGGCGGATCGCTTGATCTCAACCCGGTAGGTCGCCGGATTCGATCTCCCGGAGGGCTTGTTCGAAGGGGATTGTGAGGTCGTTGGGATCGGCGAGCCGCCGCTCGGCTTCTTCGACGTCGAGCCGGTCGAGTAGGGCTTCTTTCGCCTCATCTTCCCGCTCAAGGGCCCGCTCCAGGCGTGGGTGGAAGTCGAGGGGGATGATGGCCAGGCGTTGGCCGTCGATCCGGACGACCGAGCCCCAGCCGATCCGGGCCGCACGCCTCATCGCGACGATGCCGAGCCCGATCGCCCTGGAATTCTTCTTCACCCGCCGGGGACGCCTAGGACCTTTGCCGGGCGAGATGCTCATGGACGCTCTCCGTCGGTCCGAAAGGCGAGGGCCCGGCCCCGGGCCCCCGAATTCATCCTAACACCCTCGCCCCCTGTCCTCACGTCTTCTGCACGCCCGGCCTGCCGGCCTCGACGATGAACGAAACCCGGTCGACGGCCGGGGCCCCGGGCCTGGTGACGTCCTCGACCACGACGTAGTCGCTCCGCCAGGCTCCGGGCGTCACGGTGCAGCGGACGTAGCCTCGCTGGGCGTTGAAGAACCGGACGCAGGGGTTCTCGGCCATCACGGTCTCGGCCTTCTTGGTGCCGAGGGAGCCGTTGCCGCCGCTGGTGATCGAGGTCCCGACGAACTCCGTGGCGATGACGGGCGTCTCGGCCTTTCGGTCGTCGACGCGGAGGTCGTTGACCCAGTTGGAGTGGATGTCGCCGGTGAGGACGACCGGGTTCGGCACCCTCCGCTCGGCGAGGAACTTCACGAGCCGCATCCGCTCGGCGGCGGCTCCCGGCCACTGGTCCATCGAGTAGCGGCGGTCCTCCCCGGCGGCCTGGTCGACCAGCCCCATCATCACCTGCTGGGCCAGGACGTTCCAGGTCCCGGTCGATTGCAGCAATGACGCCCTGAGCCACCCCTCCTGATCGGCCCCGAGCAGGGTGTTCTTCGGGTCCATCGCGACCTCGTTGAGGTCGGCCGCGCGGTCGCCGTTGGGCTGGTCGGTCCGGTACTGGCGGGTGTCCAGGAGGATCAGCTCGGCGAGCCGGCCGTAGGACGCCTTGCGGTAGAGCTGCATGTGGGGCCCTCGGGGGATCGAGGTGGCCCGCAGCGGCATCATCTCATAATAAGCCTGGTAGGCGTTGGCCCGGCGGGCGAGGAAGTCGACCGGGTCGACGCCCGTCTCCTCCGAGATGGCGTCGGCGTAGTTGTTGTCGACCTCGTGGTCGTCCCAGGTCACCAGCCAGGGGCAGCGGGCGTGGGCCGCCTGGAGGTGCGGGTCGAGCCGGTACTGGGCGTGGCGGACCCGGTAGTCGTCGAGGCTCTCGATCTCCTTGCCGACGTGCTTGCGGACCTTGCCGCCGGCCCCGGCGTACTCGTAGATGTAGTCTCCCAGGTGGACGATCAGGTCGAGCTCGTCCCTGTTCATATGCTCGTAGGCGGTGAAGTACCCCGCCTCGTAGTGCTGGCAGGAGGCGAAGGCGAACCGGAGCGAGTCGGGCTTGCTCGACGCCTCGGGGAGGGTCCGGGCCCGGCCGACGCGGCTCTCGGCGTCGCCGGCGCGGAAGCGATACCAGTACCAGCGGTCGGGGTCGAGCCCCTCGGCCTCGACGTGGACCGAGTGGCCGAGCTGCGGCGTGGCCACGGCGACCCCCTTGCGGACGACATTCTTCATGGCGTCGTCCGAGGCGATCTCCCAGCCGACCTCGATCGCCTCGGGGGGCAGGCCGCCGCCGGGCTCCAGCGGCCTCGGGGCGAGCCTGGTCCAGAGGACGACGCCCGAGCTGGTGGGGTCGCCCGAGGCCACGCCGAGGCCGAACGGGTCGGACTCGAAGGCGACCCGGCGTGACGAGGCGGCGGCGGCCGATCGGCCGGCGAGCCAGGGCAGGCTCGCCAGCGAGGCCAGGAACGTCCTCCGGTCGACCCCGCCCCCGCGACGGGCGGCCTCGAGCAGCATGTTCGGGTCTATCATCGAATCTCGTCTCGGTGAGGCCGGGTCGGGCCCCGGACCGCGCCGGGCGGGCGGTCGACCGGGGCCTCGCGATCGCCGGCCATTCTCGCCCGATCCGGCCCGGGATGCGAGGCGCCCCGGCCCGATTCATCGAAACTTCCCGGGGCCCCGGGCCGGCCCGCTCATTCGAGGAGCGATCCGCGATGGTCGATGTTCGATGCTGGGCGATGGGACCTGATCGGCCATGCCGTCCGGGTCGGACCGCATCGGCGGTCCCGCGAATCAGCGGAAGAGGCCGTGGATGCCCGCCGGTCGGGGGGCCGGCGCCACCTCGGGCGTGGGCATCATCGGCATCGGGATCGGCAGGGCCCGGTGGTATTGCATCAAGACCTGCTGGTTGAAGGCCACCCGCTCCGACTCGATCGCCGAGGAGAGCTGGCACTGGGAAAGCGGCGTCAGCCGGGCGATCCGCCCGACCTCGCAGCGGTCCTCGGCCGAGATCGGCTGTCGCTTCCACTCCCAGCCGTTCGCCTGGGCCGGGGCGGCGATCAGGAGCAAGATCCAGGGCGCGTATTTCACGGAGGGGTCTCCGGGGGTCCTTCGAGGGGAGGGTCGTGGCCGTCCCTCGAATTATGCACCCCGAACCGGCCCGGGTGGTCGAATCCACGCCCTCGGCCCGCCGAGGCCGGGGGCAACCCACCTGTATCGGCCTCCGGGCCGGTCTGGCATTGCCTTTTTTCGGGGCTTCGCGAAAATGCCGACTCGCGGCGTTGGGCATTGATGCCCTCGGCGCGACCCGGGGGTCCGGCGAAGGGCGGGGCATGACGCCGCGCGGCCGAGGCCCCCGAGGGCGGTGATCCCAGGCCGGCAAGGAGGCGGAGCCGATGGCCCGATGGTTCCTCGATCGTTCCCCGCAGCGGGGGATTCCCTCGGTCAGCCTCCGGCGACTGCTGGCCGACGCCCAGTTCGTGGGGTGCCAGGACTGGGAGGTGTCGGGCTGCACGGCCGACACCCGCAAGCTCGACCCGGGCCAGGTCTTCGTGGCCGTCCGGGGGGAGAATCACGACGGGCACGCCTTCGTCGCCCGGGCCCTGGAGCGGGGCGCCGCGGGGGTGGTCGTCGAGCGCCCCTGTCCCGAGGCCGGGCGGCTCCAGGTGGTCGTGCCCGACAGCCGGTCGGCCCTGGCCCGGATCAGCCACGCCCTGGCCGGCGCCCCGGCCGAGAAGCTCCGCGCCGTCGGCGTGACCGGCCGACGGGGCAAGTCGGCGACCGGCCTGTTCCTCCGGGCGATCTTCGAGGCCGGCGGCGAGTCCGTCGGCTCGGTCGGCCCGTCGGGCTGGTCCGACGGCGCGGCGACCCGGCCGCTCGGCCCGGATTCGCCGGGACCCCGGGGGCTCGCGTCGATGCTCGCCGCGATGGTCGAGCGCCGGTGCCAGGCCGCCGTCGTGGAGCTGGACGACCGGACGCTCGACCGCCGAGAGGCCGACGGCCTGTCCTTCGAGTCGGCGGTGATCACCGGCCTCGGCGCCCCGCTCGCGGTCGCCGAAGGGCCCGAGCGCGAGGCCCTGCTGGCGCGCCGGCGGGCGTTCTCGCGGCTGGCCAGGCTGGTCGAGCCCGGCGGGTCGGTGATCCTCAACGCCGACGAGCCCGGGCTCGACCCGATCGGCGGCTCGAACCTGGCGAGCCGCCGGGTCACGTTCGGGGTCGAGCGCCCGGCCCAGGTCTCGGCGGAGGTCGACCGGCTCGACGCCTCGGGCTCGCGGTTCCGGCTCCGAGGGTTCGACCGCGAGGCGACCGTCACCCTCCGACTGGCGGGGCGGGAGCACGTCGGCCACGCGCTGGCGGCGGCGGCCGTCGCCTGGTCGCGAGGGGTCTCGCTCCGGGCGGTCGTCGACGGCCTGGAGTCGGTCGCCCGGCTCCCCGGCCGCCTGGAACCGGTCGCCGAGGGGCAGGATTTCGAGGTCCGGGTCGACCGGGCCCGGACCGCTCCCGAGCTGGCCCGGGCCCTGGTCACGCTCCGGGGTCTGGTCGCCGGCCGGGTCATCTGCGTGATCGGCGGCCAGGCGGGCGGCGACCGACTCCGCCGGGCGGCCCTCGGCCGGGCGGCCGAGAACCACGCCGATCGGGCGATCCTGACCACCGACAACCCGAGATCCGAGGACCCCGACCGGATCATCGACGAGGTCCTCGCCGGCTTCCGCCACCCCGGCCGGGCCCTGGTCGAGCCCGACCGCCGATCGGCCATCGCCCGCGCCCTGGCCGACGCCGGCCCCGGAGACGCCGTCCTGATCGCCGGCAAGGGCCACCACACCTACCAGATCCTCGCCGACCGCGTCTTCCCCTTCGACGACGCCGAAATCGCCGCCCGCTGGCTCCGCGCCCACCGCCCCGCCGCCAGGCGGAACTCGGCCTGAGCGCGGGGTGAGCGTCGAGGGGTCGCGGGCCCGGCCGCTTTCCCGTCCCCTCCGGCCCGACCGACCGCCGCTTTCGCCCGGCCCGACCTATCGGCCCGCGGCGCCCTCTTCCTCCCCTCTCCCTTTGGGAGAGGGGCCGGGGGTGAGGGGCCGGGGGTGAGGGGCGTCGCACCGCCAACAGGCCGGAGGACGAGGGCCCGAACGGCGATCACTCGACCGGCCACGACCCTCACCCCGGCCCTCTCCCAGAGGGAGAGGGAGGCGGAAGGATATCATCTCGACTCCGGGGCGCAAGACGATCATCCCCGCCGGTTCGGGCGGTCGATCGGAGTCGTTTTCGGGCGTCGGGACGGCTCAGCGAGGGCGGCCGACCGTGATCGGCAGGTCGATCCCGGCCATCCTGGGCGACAAATTGGGCAAGTTGCGCCGTTCGGGCGGGAGCGGCATGTTCAGCTCCATGCAGAGGGCGTCGAACTCGTCGTCGGACATATCTGAGGATTCAAAAGAAGCCAATTGGGCCCTCGCCGACTCGATGGTGAGAGCCGGGGGCGACGCCGGGGCCTCGTAAGACTTCTCCAGCTCGCGCAGCTCCTTGAGGGCCCGGTAGAAACCCCGTTCGGCGGCGGCCTCGTACTTCCTCGCCAGGGTGGCCTCCTTCGAGGGGTCGAACATCGCCCGGCGGACGGCCTCGGCCTTGAGCCGGGCGGCCTCGTCGGCCGAGGCGCCCTCGGGGGCGACGAACTCGGCCTCGACCTTGCGGACGTGCTCGGCCAGGGCGGCGGACTGCTGGTCGGCGCCCCGTTCCATCCGGACCGAGTTGAGCGCGGCGCGGCGGACCAGGGCCATCTCGACCTCGCCGACGGGCATCAGCTCCTCGGCGTAGACGGCGGTCCGGCGCTCGACCTCGGCGGCGTCCTTGTCGGGGAGGACGACGCCGGCGCCGGCCAGGCCGTGCTTGAGGGCGTTCCGGCGCGACTGTGCCTTGCCCTCCTCGGTCTTCGGGCCGGTGCTGCGTTTGGCGTTCTCTCGGTTGGCGCGGATGCGGGCTTCGCTGGAGGGCATGGGGGCGGTCCTGTTCGTTCGGTGGTGGGGTGCGTGCCCTGGGCCGGGCTTCGCCCTTATATTCCGGGACCTGACCGCGCGATTATTCGTGTTTTTCCGGGATGTGGGGGATTTCGCCGGGAGGGGCAAGGGTGTCCGACCTGGGTCAAGGCCCATTGGAGTGCGGGAGCTTGCTCCCGCTATCGGACCCCGGGGCTTGCTCCGGGCGCGACCGACGCGGCTCGACCGGCCCGCGGAGCAGGCTCCGCGAAGCAAAGCGGGAGCAAGCTCCCGCACTCCAAAGGGCTGCGCCCTGAACGTGACGGCCGGTCGGCCCTTCGAGGAGAGGGGCCGGGGTGAGGGGCGTCGGATCGCGGGCGGGCCGGAAAACGGGGATCGATCGGAGATCATTCGTAGGGCGACGACCCTCACCCCTCCCCTCTCCCGGGGGAGAGGGAGCCAGAATAAGCTCCGCCCTCGGAGGTCAAAAACCGAGCGGTGGTCAGGGGAGCCGGCCCGGGGGTCAGTTGGCGATCCGGCCGTCGGCGTCGAGGTCGACGAGGGTGTCGACGAGCTTCTTCAGGGCGAGGGTCTCGAGCTGTCGGACGCGCTCGCGGGTCAGGTGGAGATTCTCGCCGATCTCTCGGAGGGTCATCGGGGGGTAGGGTTCGAGGCCGAACCGCATCCGGATGACGGTCGCCTCGCGGTCGTCGAGCTGGCCGATCCTGGCGAAGATCCGCTCGAGGTCGTCGGCCTCGCCGAGGACGTCGTCGGGGGGCCTGATCCGCTCGTCGGTGAGGACGTCGTCGATGACGAATCCGCCGTCATCCTCGGGCCCCTCGGGGCGGGGTGTCAGGTTGTTGACCTTGATCGCCTTGGCGACGATCCCCACCTTCTTCTTCGAGAGCCGGAGGGCCTTGCCGATCTCCTCGGGCGTGGGCGCCCGGCCCAGCCGCTCGGTGAGGACGGCCGAGACCCGCCGCCACTTCGAGAGCAGGCTGACCATGTAGGCCGGCAGGCGGATCGGCTTGCCGTTGTTCATCACCGCCCGGCGGATCGACTGCTTGATCCAGTAGCTGGCGTAGGTGCTGAAGCGGGTCTCCATCATCCCGTCGTACCCCTCGACGGCGCGCATCAGGCCGAGGTTCCCCTCCTCGATCAGGTCTTCGAGCGAGAGCCCCTTGTTGAGGTAGCCCCGGGCGATGTTGACGACCAGGCGGAGGTTGGCCTTGACCATGTGCTCGCGGGCGTAGGGG
>JAJYDH010000006.1 GCA_021777685.1 Planctomycetota bacterium
GGGGGAACGGCTCACGCCGGAACAGGTGAAGCTCGTCCGGGACTGGGTCGCGAAGGGTGCCGTCTGGCCCGATGACGCCGGGAGCGAGAAGCCCACGCACTGGGCCTTCCGGGCGCCCGTGCGTCCGGAACTGCCGACGGTCGAGAATCCGAGCTGGTGCCGGAATCCGATCGACCGGTTCATCCTCGCCCGGCTCGAGGCCGAGAAGCTGGCCCCCTCGCCCGAGGCCGACCGGACCACCCTGATCCGTCGGCTGAGCCTGGACCTGATCGGCCTGCCCCCCTCGCCCGAGGAGGTCGACGCCTTCGTCGCCGACAGCCGGCCTGATGCTTACGAGCGGCTGGTCGACCGCCTCCTGGCCAGCCCGCACTATGGCGAGCGCTGGGGTCGCCACTGGCTCGACGCCGCCCGCTACGCCGACACCGACGGCTTCGAGAAGGACAAGGCCCGGCATGTCTGGTTCTATCGAGACTGGGTCATCGGGGCCTTCAACCGCGACCTGCCCTACGACCGCTTCATCGTCGAGCAGGTCGCCGGCGACCTGCTCCCGGGTGCGACCCAGGATCAGGCGATCGCGACCGGCTTCCTGCGGAATTCGATGGTCAACGAGGAAGGGGGCGTCGACCCCGAGCAATTCCGGATGGAGGCGATGTTCGACCGGGTCGACGCCATCGGCAAGGGCATCCTCGGCCTGACCGTCCAGTGCGCCCAGTGCCACTCGCACAAGTTCGACCCGATCTCGCACGAGGAGTATTACCGTCTCTTCGCCTTCCTCAACAACGACGACGAGCCCACCCGGGTCGTCTACACGCCCGAGGAGATGCGGAAGGTCGCCGACGTCCGCCGCCAGGTCGGCGAGGCCGAGGAGGCCATCCGCCATTCGAACCCCGACTGGCGAGAGCGCATGGACCGCTGGGAGGACGAGCGGGCGAAGGCCCCGAAGCCCCGCTGGACCGTCGTGCAGGCCCCCTTCGAGGACATCTCCACCGGCGGCCAGAAATACCTCCTCCTTCCCGACGGCTCATATCGGGCCGCCGGCTACGCCCCGACCAAGCACACGGGCAAGATGACGGTGAAGGTTGACCTGCCGAAGGTCACGGCGTTCCGTCTGGAATTGATGAACGACGCCAACCTGCCCGCTTCCGGGCCCGGCCGGTCACTCTGGGGGACCTGCGCCCTGACCGAGTTCAAGGTCGAGGCGGGGTCGAAGGACCGCAAGCCGGTCAAGATGGCCAGGGTCTCGGCCGATTTCGAGCAGGCCGAGACGCCCCTGGAGTCGTATTACGACGACCGGTCGGGTAAGAAACGCGTCGTTGGCCCGGCCGCCTTTGCGATCGACGACAAGCCCGAGACCGCCTGGGGGATCGACGTCGGCCCGGGTCTTCGGAACGTCGGCCATGAGGCGGTGTTCGTCGCCGAGAAGCCGGTCGAATCGCCCGACGGCATCACGCTGACATTCGGCCTGGCCCAGAACCACGGCGGCTGGAACAGCGACGACCTGATGACCAACAACCTGGGCCGCTTCCGCCTCTCCGTCACCGACGACCCGGTCGCGGCGGCCGACCCCGTCCCGGCCCGGGTCCGCGAGGCCCTGGCCGTCCCCCGCGATCGTCGGAGCCCCGAACAGGTCGGGGCGATCTTCGCCTACTGGCGGACGACCGTGCCCGAATGGAAGGCGGAGAACGACCGGATCGAGGCCGCCTGGAAGGCCCACCCCGCCGGCGCCACCACCCTGGTCCTCCAGGCCAGGGCCGAGCCGAGGAAGTCCGCCATCCTCAAGCGGGGCGACTTCCTCAAGCCCGGCAAGCCGGTCGAGCCGGGCGTCCCCGCGTTCCTCCACCCGCTCCCCGAGGGCTCGCCGCTCAACAGGCTGACCTTCGCCCGATGGCTGGTCGACCGGAAGTCGCCGACGACTGCGCGATCGTTCGTCAACCGGGCCTGGCAGGCGTATTTCGGGACGGGGCTGGTCGCGACGTCGGAGGACCTCGGCACCCAGGCCGAGGCCCCTAGCCATCCCGAGCTTCTTGACTGGCTGGCGGTCGAGTTCATGGAGAAGGGCTGGAGCATCAAGGAGCTTCACCGGCTGATCGTCGGTTCGAGCACCTATCGGCAGTCGAGCAAGGCGACGCCCGAGGCCCTCGCGAAGGACCCGTACAACCGGCTCCTCGCCCGAGGTTCGAGGCTCCGCGTCGAGGGGGAGGTCGTCCGCGACCTCCAGCTCGCCGCCAGCGGCCTGCTCAACCCGGCGATCGGCGGCCCGAGCGCGATGCCTCCGGCGCCTGCGTTCCTCTTCCAGCCTCCGGCGAGCTATGCCCCGTTCCCCTGGGTCGAGGCGAAGGGCGCCGATCGCTATCGCCGAGGCGTCTACACCCTCCGAAGGCGGTCGACGCCCTATCCGCTGCTGTCCACCTTCGACGTGCCCGAGGGGAACACCTCGTGCGTCCGGCGGGTCCGCTCGAACACGCCGCTCCAGGCCCTCGTCACCCTGAACGAGACGATCGCCGTCGAGGCCGCGCGGGCCCTGGCGAGGAAGGCCCTGGCCGAAGGGGGAAGCACCGACGCCGGGCGGATCACCTACGCATTCCGCCGCTGCCTTGGCCGTGTCCCGACCGAATCCGAACGGTCGATCCTGATCAAACTCCTCGGCGATCAGCAGAATCGCTTCGCCGCCGGCTGGGCCAGCCCCTGGGAGATCGTCACCGGGAGCAAGGCCGACCGTCCCGCCGACCTCCCGAAGAATTCGAGCCCGACCCAGTGGGCCGCCTATACCGTCGTCGCCCGGGTGTTGTTGAACCTCGACGAGACGATCACCAAGGAATGACCGGAGGACGCCCCGTGGATCGTTTCGAGCAAGCTCGCAAAGAGATGACCCGCCGCTGGTTCTTCCAGGAATGCGGCGTCGGGCTTGGTGCCGTCGCGCTGGGCTCGCTGATGGGGCAGGGGGCTGCCAGGGCGGCCTCGCCGGAATCGGCCGATCCCCTCGCGCCCAAAGTTCCCCATTTCCCGGCGAAGGCCAAGCGGGTCATCTACCTGTTCCAGGCCGGGGCGCCCAGCCATCTCGACCTCTTCGACGACAAGCCCGAGCTTCGCAAGCATGACGGGACCCTGCCGCCCGCCGAGTTGCTCAAGGGCTACCGGGCGGCGTTCATCAACCCGGCCTCGACCCTCCTGGCGCCGAAGTTCAAGTTCAGCAAGCACGGCCAGTCCGGCGCCGAGCTTTCGGAGCTGCTGCCCCACCTGGGCGAGGTGGTCGACGACGTGGCCATCGTCAAGTCGATGGTGACGGACGCCTTCAACCACGCGCCGGCGCAGATCTTCATGAACACCGGCTCGCAGCAGTTCGGCCGGCCGAGCATGGGGTCGTGGGCGACCTACGGCCTGGGCTCGGAGGGGCGCGACCTGCCGGCTTACGTCGTCTTCAGCACCGGCCAGAAGGGGACGAGCGGAGGCGCCTCGAACTACGGCTGCGGCTTCCTGCCGACCGTCCATCAAGGAGTTCCATTCCGGGGGCAGGGCGACCCCGTCCTCTACCTGTCGAACCCCGCCGGGGTCGACAACGAGATCCAGCGGGCTTCGATCGACGCCGTCGCCGCGCTCAACCGCGAGCACATGGCCGCCGTGGGCGACCCCGAGATCGCCACGCGGATCAACAACTTCGAACTCGCCTATCGGATGCAGTCCTCCGCGCCCGACCTGATGGACCTCTCGAAGGAGACGCCCGAGACCCTGGCCATGTACGGGGCCGAGCCGGGCAAGTCGTCGTATGCCAACGCCTGCCTGCTCTCTCGTCGGCTGATCGAGCGCGGTGTCCGGTTCGTCCAGGTCTTCCACGAGGCGTGGGACCACCACGGCGGCCTGGTCGGCGGCCTCAAGGAACAGTGCGGCAAGACCGACAAGGCCAGCGCCGCGCTGGTCAAGGATCTGAAGCGTCGGGGCCTGCTCGATGACACCCTGGTCATCTGGGGCGGCGAATTCGGCCGGACCCCGATGGTCCAGGGGGGCAACGACGGCCGCGACCACCACCCCAACGCCTTCACCATGTGGATGGCCGGCGGGGGGATCAAGCCCGGGATCACCCTGGGCAAGACCGACGACCTCGGCTTCAACGCGGCCGAGGACAAGGTCCACGTCCATGACCTCCACGCCACGATCCTCCACCTGCTCGGCTTCGACCACACGAGGCTGACCTACAAGTTCCAGGGTCGGGATTTCCGGCTCACCGACGTCAGCGGCGAGGTGGTCAGGAAGCTCCTGGCCTGATTGATCCCCGAATTTCATCGTTAGGGCTTACGCTGCCGGACAACTGACTGGCGATAAATCGGCCGGTGACACGAGCCCTGCCCTGCGGGAATGCCAGAATCCGTCGGCGAGTCGGATTGATGACTGGTCCATGGTTCGAGTCCGGCCGGGGGCCGCCTGGCCGCTCGTCCGGGCCTTCGAATGCCCCTGACTTCGTCATCCGGGGGTTTGCCAGGGCCGGACCGCCCGGCTATGTTGATGAACAATCATTGGAGGATGTTGCCCCGGCGTCGAGGCCCGGGCTCGAGTCTCTCCCTCCGCCCGATCAGACTGCCATCGGAGAACGCGGCATGCCCGGATTTTCGCGGATAGCCTCCGCCTTGCCCATGCTGGCCTGCTGGCTGGCAGCATCGTCCTGGACCGGCCGGTCGGTCGCCGCCGAGCCGCCGGGCCGGCCGATCGTGCCGGGTTTCGAGAGGTTCCACTCCGATCCGGTCGCGGGCGACTCGACCGGTGGCCGGCTCTTGCTCGGCGAGCTGAACTGTACGGCCTGCCACAAGGGGGACGACGCCCCGCTCGCTCCGGTGGCCCGCAGGCAGGCCCCGATCCTCGATCGCGCGGGAGCCCGCGTGAAGGTCGACCACCTCCGCGCGTTCCTGAGCGATCCGCACGCGGTCAAGCCGGGCACCACGATGCCGGACCTGCTGGCCGGCCGGCCGAAGGACGACGTCGACGCCCTGGTTCACTTCCTCGCCTCCACCGGCTCGACGACCGACACGGCGGTCAATCGCAAGGCGATCGGCCAGGGGAAGACGCTGTTCGAGCAGGTGGGCTGCCTGGCCTGCCACGCGAACCCGGCCTCGAAGTCGAGCCCGCTGCCGACCTCGGTGCCGATGGCCGACCTGGCGGGGAAATACTCGTACAACAGCCTGACCGCGTTCCTCCTCGACCCGCTCTCCGCACGCCCGTCGGGCCGGATGCCCGCCCTGAACCTGAAGCCGGCGGAGGCCCAGGCGGTCGCCAGCTACCTGCTCAAGGAGCTCCGGGTCGAGACCCCGCCGAGCCTGGCGTATCGCTACTACGAGGGGGAATGGGCCGAGCTTCCCGACTTCGACAAGCTGACCCCGGTCGCGTCGGGGCTGGCCGAGGGGTTCGACGTGAACGCGGCGAAGCGGCACTCGAACTACGCGCTCCGGTTCGAGGGGACGCTGGAGGTCGACCGGGCCGGCCCGTACACGTTCCACCTGGCGTCTGACGACGGGAGCAAGATCGCCGTCGACGGCAAGGTCGTGGCGGACAACGACGGGGTCCACCCGAACTCGAAGAAGTCGGGCCGGACCCGGCTCGACAAGGGCAAGCACAAGGTCGTCGTCACCTTCTTCCAGGGCGGTGGCGAGGAGGAGCTGGAGGTCGAATATGAAGGCCCCGGCATCCCGAGGAGGCCGCTCGACTCGGCCCTCCTGCCCGCCGAGGGGGCGGACCGGCCGAAGGTCGTGGCCGCGACCCGGTTCGTCGTCGACGAGGCGAAGGCCGACAAGGGCCGCGCCCTGTTCGCCTCGATCGGCTGCGCGTCGTGCCATCAACTCAAGGAGGACGGGAAGATGGTCGAGGCCCGGCCCGCGTCGAAGCCGCTCGCGGACCTCAAGGGCGACGCCGGCTGCCTCGCCGCGAATCCCCCGGCGGGCGTGCCCGATTACGACCTCTCGACGGCCCAGCGCCAGGCGCTCGCGTCGGCCCTCAAGCCCGAGCCGAGGAAGCCGACCGACCGCGAGGCCATCGCCCGGACGCTCGTGGCGTTCAACTGCTACGCCTGCCACGTCCGCGACGGGATCGGCGGGGTCGAGGAGGGTCGCAATGAAGCGTTCGCGACCACGCAGAAGGAGATGGGGGACGAAGGGCGCATCCCGCCCCTGCTCACCGGGGTCGGCGGCAAGCTGACCTCGGCCTGGCTCAAGCACGTCCTGGCGGACGGGGCGAAGGACCGGCCGTACATGCTCGCGAGGATGCCGAAATTCGGCGAGGGGAACGTCGGCCATCTGGTCCGGCCGCTCGAAGTCGTCGATGCGGTCGAGCCGGTGCCGGTCCCGCACTTCGACGTCCCGGAGCGTCGGGTCAAGGCGGCCGGGCGGTTCATCGTCGGCTCGCAGGCTTTCAACTGCGGGAGTTGCCACCAGTTCAAGGAGTACCAGGCCGCCGGCATCCAGGCGCTCGACATGACCCTGATGACGAAACGGCTCCGACGCGACTGGTTTCTCCGGTACGTCGTCGACCCCCAGGCGTTCCGGCCCGGCACGAGGATGCCGGCCGCCTGGCCGGGCGGGAAGTCGCAGCTCGACGCGGTCTTCGACGGCGACACGTCCAGGCAGGTCGAGTCGGTCTGGCTCTACCTGTCCGATGGGCCGAGCGCCGCCGTCCCCTACGGCCTGGGCCGCGATCCGATCCCGCTGGTCGCCGAGAAGGAGGCCGTGCTCTACCGGAACTTCATCCAGGGGGCCGGGCCGAGGGCCATCGGCGTCGGCTATCCCGAGAAGGCGAACCTCGCCTTCGACGCCAACGAGCTTCGCCTCGCCCTGATCTGGCAAGGCGCCTTCATCGACGCCTCGAAGCACTGGACCGGCCGGGGGGAGGGTTTCCAGGGGCCGCTCGGCGACAACGTCCTGACGTTCCCGAACGGGCCCACGTTCGCCATGCTCTCGAATGACACCGAAGATTGGCCGCGCAAGAAGGCGAAGGAGCTGGGTGACCATTTCCGGGGCTACAAGCTCCTCGGCGCCGGCCGGCCGGCCTTCCTGTACGACATCCGCAACGTCCGCGTCGAGGACTTCTCCGAGGCCGTCTCCGGCGGCGAGGCCCCGACGATTAAACGGACCCTCGATCTGACCTCGGACAGGCCGCCGGGCGACCTGTACTATCGAGCCGCCGTCGGCAGGAAGATCGAGCCGTCCGGCGAGGGTTGGTACGCGATCGACGGCGAGTGGAAGGTCCGGGTCTCCGCCGATTCGAAGCCGATCGTCCGCCAATCCGCCGGGCAGGCCGAGCTGATCGTCCCCGTGAAGTTCAACGGGGACAAGGCCCGGATCGTCGAGGAATATGCCTGGTGAGGGAGAAGCGGGGGGATTGAACCGCCAAGACGCCAAGGTCGCCAAGGGGAAGAAAAGAAGGATAGAGAGGAGAGTCGGATTCAAAAAATTCGATCTTCTTCTCCCTGAGCCCTCCCTTCCCGGCAAGACGAGGCGCCTCCGCGATTCGATCCTCTGTCCCTCTCTTTCTGCCTCTTCTTCCTCTTGGCGACCTTGGCGTCTTGGCGGTTCAATTCTTCGATTCTTCCATTGACCAGTACCGATCCCATCGGGTGGAGATATTCCAATGAGTCTCGCACGCTTGCTCTCGGTACTCCTCTCGGGCTTCCTGGCGGTGATCCTTCCCGCCCTCGGCCGGGCCGACGACAAGAGGCCGGTCGAGGCGGATTACTACAAGATCCTGACCTATGAACCCCCGGCGGGCGTGGTCCTGGAGGCCGGGGCGCTGGAGTGGATGCCCGACGGCAAGGTCGCCGTCTCGACCCGGCGAGGGGAGATCTACATGGTCTCGAATCCCCTGGCCGACGACCCCGCGAAGGATTCCAAGTTCGTCCGGTTCGCCCACGGTTTGCACGAAGTCCTCGGCCTGGCCTATCGCGACGGCTGGCTCTACGTCACCCAGCGCGGCGAGCTGTCCCGGATCAAGGACTCCGACGGCGACGGCGTGGCCGACCGGTTCGAGACCGTCTCCGACGCCTGGGAGATCAACGGCGACTATCACGAGTACGCCTTCGGCTCGAAGTTCGACCGGGACGGGAACATCTGGGTCGCGCTGTGTCTGACCGGGTCGTTCACCTCGGAGAACCTGTTCCGGGGGTGGGCTCTCCGGGTGGGCCCCGACGGCAAGGTCACTCCCACCTGCTCCGGCCTCCGCTCCCCCGGCGGCCTGGGGATGAACGCCGAGGGGGACATGTTCTACACCGAGAACCAGGGCCCCTGGAACGGCGCGTGCGCCCTGAAGCACCTCAAGCCCGGCTCGTTCCAGGGCAACCCGTCGGGGAATAAGTGGTACGAATCGGCGAAGGACCTCGGCCCCCGACCCGCCGAGCCCAAGAGCGGCGGCCGGATGATGGTCGAGGCCGACCGGATTCCCGAATTGCTGCCCCCCGCCATCTACTTCCCGTATCCGAAGATGGGCCAATCGGCCAGCGGGATCGCCTGCGACACGTCGGGCGGCAAGTTCGGCGTGTTCGAGAAGCAGATGTTCGTCGGCGACCAGTCTTCCAGCTTCATCATGCGGATCAGCATGGAAAAGGTTGCCGGGAAGTATCAAGGCGCGTGCATCCCGTTCCGCTCGGGGTTCGCCTCGGGCGTCCTGCCGATGCTGTTCGCGCCCGACGGCTCGATGATCGTAGGGGGGACCAACCGAGGCTGGGGCTCGCGGGGTCAGCGCCCCTTCTCGCTCCAGCGGATGGCCTGGACCGGCAAGATCCCCTTCGAGGTCCACGACGTCCACGCCCGCCCCGACGGCTTCGATCTGACCTTCACGAAGCCGGTCGACCCGAAGACTGCCGCCGACGTGGCCTCGTACAAGGTCGGCACGCACGCCTACATCTACCAGGCGAGCTACGGGAGCCCCGAGGTCGACCAGACCGAGTGCAAGGTCGAGAGGGCGACCGTCGCCCCGGACGGGATGTCGGTCCGGCTCGTCGTCGGGCCGCTCCAGAGGGGGCACGTCCACACGCTCACGCTCGACGGCGTCCGCTCGTCGGAGAACGTCCCGCTGCTGCACGCCGACGCCTATTACACGATGAACTACATCCCCAAGGAGTGAGACCGGTGTCCGAGGGAGTCGTCGAGCTGGATGTCCTGAGCCTGAAAGAACGCCTCGACCGGGGCGAGGCGATGACGGTCCTCGACGTCCGCGAGGACGACGAGCGAGCTTACGCCTCGATCCCGCTCCCGCCGGGTGCCGTCAACCTCCACGTCCCGCTCGGCGAGGTGACGGGTCGATTCGAGGAGATCCGCGAGGCCGCGAACGGCCGGCCGCTGGTGGTCTACTGCCACCACGGCCAGCGGTCGATGGTGGCCGGGAGCTGGCTGGCCCGCCGGGGAGTGGCCGAGGTCCACAACCTGGAGGGCGGGATCGACGCGTGGTCGAGGCAAGTCGATCCGGCGGTCCGGAGGTATTGATCGCGAAGTTGGGAACGCGCGCCGCGAACGAAAAATGGCCGGGGACGGGCCGCGATCGGCCCGCCCTCGGCTCTTGTTTTGTCGGTCCGGACCATCAGGTCAGGATCAGGGCCCGAGGCCGCCGTGGGTCCGGAAGGGAGTCATGTGAGAGGGCTGGTCGAGGAACCAGATCCGCTCCCATTCGTCGCCGGCCTGGCGGAGGTTCTCGGAGTCGACGAGCAACTCCTCGACCCTCCTGGGCTTGTAGGCCGCGTAATGCGGCAATGGGATGGGGGCACATCCTTCGCTCAAGGCGAGGATCGCCCCCAGAAGCAACAGGACCGCCAAGGGTTTCCGCATTTGGGCTCCTCCCGCCTTCGAGACCGCGGCCCGGTCCGACCGCGCGGTCCTTCGCGCGGGTCCGATGCCGTGGGGCTGGGGAGGTCGCCGGGAGTCGCGGCCGAGGGGGCTGGCCCCGGGCGTCGGCTCGGCTCGGCTCCTCCACACGCCGAGAACGAAGCGTGCATCCGCACGTCGTCGGGACCGCGATCGGCCCGGTCTTCGACCTGTGACGTCGGGGGGCCGTCCTCGGCGATGGAGGTCCGGCGGTCCCTCAGTCGGCCCCGGCGGAGGCTTCCGCCCGGGGCGAGTCGGCCTCCGGCTCGACGGGTCCGTTGCCTTCTAGATCGGCATCGTCCGCGTCCGTCTCTAGCGGAAGTTTCGACGGGTCCATCTTTCGGACCAGTTCTTCCATTTCCTTGCCCGGCTTGAACGTGACCACGTTCTTGGAGGGGACGTAGACCTTGTCGCCGGTCCGGGGATTCCGAGCCTTCCGGGGGGCCCGCCGCTTGACCTCGAAGACGCCGAAGTTGCGCAGCTCGATCCGCCCCTCGGACACCAGCGTGTGGATGATCGCGTCCAGGGTCCGCTGGACGATGTCCTTGGTCTTGAGCTGGGTCAGCCCGATGTCCTCGGAGATCTTCTTCACAATCTCTTTCTTGGTCACGATCGCGGTCTCCTTGGGGGCGGGGTCGGCCCTAGCCGGGGACTGGTGGGCTCAACACTATTGCTAGCTTGGACTAATGTCAAGCCCCGGGCGGCCGAAGGGGCGCGAAACGCCGCCCGGCCCGGTGCGTCGGGGCACCTCAAGGGTTGCCAGGTGCCGGATCGATCGCCGGGAATCGTCCGGCCTCGCGGGCTTCGTGAAGGTGACGGTGGATCGGGGCGTAGTCCCAGGGCAGGCCGAGGTCGTCGACGAGCCGCTTCAACCGGGCGATCCCGGCCTCGGCGATGTCCGCCGCGTCGTCCTGATAGGCCGGGTCGCAGAAATAGACCCGGCAGCCGATCGGCCTGGCGTCGCGGGCGGTGCAACGCCCTCGATCGTCCTGCCAGGGGCAGGTCGCGCCGTCGTCCAGCGGACGGGCGGGGGGCGGGGCGTCGGCCAGCAGGAGTTCGAATTCGGGGGCCGAGACGAACAGGGTGTGGCCGTACTCCTCGAATCGGCAACATCGGCCGCTGATCCGGCAGACGGGGGCCCGGCTCGCGACGTTCGCATCGACGGCGTCGTAGACGGCCCGGAGGGGGGCGCGGAACCGGTCGACGTCGAGGACGTCGGTTGAATCGCCGGCACGGGTCATGAGGTGTGGACTCGCGAGGCGGACGCGCGGATCTCGTCGACGCTGAACAGCCGGCCCCGGCCGGAGCCGGGGCAGATGCCGGTGACGTGCTCCCAGTCCTCGGGCGAGGCGATGTTCCCGGGCCAGAAAGGCCAGGTCTGGCATTGCGCCGGGCGGGCCGGGTAGACGGTGCAGCCGGCCTGACGGTCCCAGAAGATGCAGTCGCCCCCCGGCCGCTCGATCAGGCTGAGCCTCTGGCCGACCCTCCGGACGAATCGGAGGGCGAAGGACTCGACCGTCTCGCCCCGATGATCCGCCAGGCGGGCGATCTCGTCGGCGTCGACCCAGACATAGCCGGGGGCGCCCGTGCAGCAGGCCCCGCAGCGCGTGCACTCGAACGCCAGGCCGTCGCGGTACCAGGGGTCTTGTCCGTCGGCACTCATGGAGCAGGTCCCATCCGGCTCGTTTTCGAATCGGGGTCGAGTGTAGCAGGACGCCGCGCGGGTCACAACCGATCGCCGTCCGAAACTTAGCAAGAGTCGCGAGTTGCGGACGATCGATCGGCGCTCGCTCCGGCCGGGCGCCCGCGGTATCATGATGGGGGCCGAGAGGGTTGAGTTCACGACCGATGGGGCGACTTCCGATGATCCGACTGACTCAGGCGATCGTGGCCGTGATGGCCTGCACGGTGGCGGCGGGGGTCGCGGGGGGCGTGGTGGGGCTGGCGATCGGCACGTTCGCCCCCTCGTTCGTCCTCTGGCTCCAGGACCTCCCCCGGGGCAATCCCCCGTTCGAGCCCGCCGAGTTCGGCCTGGGCCTGGGGGTGGTCAGCGGCCTGTTCTTCGGCGCCGCCGTCGGCTCGTTCCTCGTCGCCGTGATCGCGTTCCGGGACGCCTGGCTCGCCCGCGCCGGGCTGTCGGCCGAGAAGCTCCGTGCCGACCAGGAACGGGAGGCCGTCTCCGCGTTCCGCTGATCCCGTCGGGGCCGATCAACCTCCGATCGAGTGCATCAGCCGCTCGGGCTTGATGAATCGGGCGGTGTTGATCTCGTGGCCTTCCCACTTGCCGGCCACGCTGTCGAGGAGGGCCCGGGCGAGGGCTTCGTCATCGGGTTCGTTTTGTCGCAGGAGGGGCCGGAGATCGGTCTCGTCGAGGGCGAACAGGCAGTTTCGGAGCTTGCCGTCGGCCGTGAGCCGGACCCGGTTGCAGCTCCCGCAGAATGGCCGGCTGACCGAGGCGATCAGGCCGACCCGGCCGACCCCGTCGAGGTAGTCATAATCCATCGCGGGAGCGCGGGGGTCCTGGTCGGGGCTCGGGGCGAGCGGGCCAATCCCCTCGGCGAGCCGGTCGAGGATCTCGGCGGCGAGCAGGACCTTGTCCCGCTCCCAGAGGTTGCCGGCGTCGAGGGGCATGTACTCGATGAACCGGAGTTCCAGCCCGTGCTCGCGGGCGAACCGGCCGAGCGGGACGACGTCGTCGTCGGTCACCCCTTTGATGGCGATGGCGTTGATCTTGACCGGGTCGAAGCCGGCGGCCTTCGCGGCGAGGATGCCCTCGATGACCTGTTCCCAGCCGTCTCGGCGGGTCAGCTCGCGGAACCGGGCCGGGTCCATCGTGTCGAGGCTGACGTTGATCCGCCTCAGTCCCGCGTCGAAGAGGTCGCGGGCTATCGGCGCGAGCAGGATGCCGTTGGTCGTCAGGCCGACGTCCTTGATCCCGGGGACGGCCGCGAGCCTGGCGACGAGCGCGGGGATCTCGCGGCGGACCAGCGGCTCGCCGCCGGTCAGGCGGACCTTGTCGATCCCCAGCGTCGCGGCGATCCGGACGAACCGCTCGATCTCCTCGAAGGTGAGGAGTTCACCCCGGGGCAGGAACCGGACCGACTCGGGCATGCAGTAGGTGCAGCGGATGTTGCACCGGTCGGTGACGCTGATCCGCAGGTTGTTGTGGACCCGCCCGAAAGAGTCGACGAGGCGATTGGGAGTCGGCGTCATGGGCGGGGCTTCGGTCGAGGGTCCGATGACGGGTCTCCGCTCATTCTATCCCGGACCCTCCCGGCCGAACATCCCGGGCCGACGCCTGGCCGGGGTGGACCCACTCCTCGGTCCCGTCGGCCCAGATTTCCTTCTTCCAGATCGGGACGACCTCCTTGAGGGTGTCGATCAGCCATCGGCAGGCTTCGAACGCCTGGTCGCGGTGCGGGCAACTGACCGCGACGACGACGCTGATCTCGCCGAGTTCGAGGCGGCCGACCCGGTGGACCAGGGCCATCTCGATGACGGGCCAGCGGGCGCGGGCCTGGGCTTCGAGGTCGGTCATCGTCTTGAGGGCCATCTCGGGGTACGCCTCGTAGTCGAGCGAGGCGGTCCGGCGGCCGGCGGTCATCTCGCGGACGGTCCCGAGGAACGAGCAGACCGCGCCCGCCAGGTTCGAGCGAACCCGGTCGGTGACGGCCGCGTGGTCGATCGGGTCGGGGGTGATCTCGATCATGAGGTTTGCTGAGATCCGGGAGAACCGCCGCTGACGGGCGGGATCGCGGCCAGTTCGGCGCCGGGCGGGATCGGACGGTCGTCGTCGGCGTACTCGGAATTGATGGCGATCCGCAACGTCGGCAGAAGGGGGGCCAGCGCCGGGCAGTTTTCGGCAAGGATGGTCTTCAGGACGGCCACGGTGGCGAGGTCCGGGAGGTCGACCGCGATCGACGGGCTTCCCGCCCGCTCTCGGGCCACGGCGAAGAGGAGGACGGTCGCTCGCACGGTGGGGGGCCCCTCCTACGGGCCGCTTCCTGCTTCCCTCTCCACTCTGGGAGAGGGTCGGGGTGAGTGAGGGTCGTCGCCGGTTGAGCGATCCGCAATGGAGCCCTCTGTCCTGGGCCTCTGGCGATTCGGCGTCCCTCACCCCCGGCCCCTCTCCCGGAGGGAGAGGGGAGACAGACTTCATCAAGGCCCCTTTGAGTAGGTCATCACTTCGACTTCGTCAGGTTCTCGAACAGGTAGAGGCCGCTCTTGCCGGGGCAGACGAGGTCGATGTCGCCGTCCTTGTCGATGTCGACGGCGGCGATCTCCAGGCCGGTGCCGGCGGTCCCGGGGGCGAAGTCCTTCTGGGCGTCGCGCTTGCCGCCCTCCTTGGGGGCGTCCTTGGCGGGTTCGCCCTGGTAGATGAGGTGCTTGTCCCATTTCTTGCCGGCCTGGTCGAAGGTGAAGTAGGCGATGACCGGGGCCTGCACGTCGCCGGCCTCGATCTCGTGGGCGTAGACACGCTTGCCGGTGATCATCTCGTTGGCCTTGCCGTCGCCGTCGAGGTCGGCCCAGAGGAGGGTGTGGACGGACGAGAGGGTCTCGTCGATCGGGGCCTTGGTCCAGGTCCGGTTGCCCTTCTCGTCCTTGCCCTGCTTCTGCCAGTAGAGGCCGAAGTTGTGGCCCATGCCGTAGATCAGGTCGGACAGGCCGTCGCCGTCGACGTCCCTGGCGAGAATCTGGATGCCGGTGGCGCCCAGGTTCCACTCGGGGTGCCAGGCCCAGGTTCCCTCGGTCTTGGGGTCGCTCGGGGCCTCGAACCAGCCCTTGGGCGTGAGGAGGTCAGCCCGGCCGTCGCCGTTGACGTCGCCGGTGCCCACGCCGTGGCCGGCGGCGGCCGTGCCGAAGTCGTGCTTCTTGAACACCGGCTTGCTCCCGGCCGTTTCGAGAGAGTACCAGACGACGACGTTGGTCGAGTTGGGCAGGAAGTCGAGCTTGCCGTCGCCGTCGACGTCGAGCATCACGGCGGCCTCGCTCGACCCGGGCTTGTCGATCAGGTGATAGGTCCACTCGGCGCCCTTCTTGCCGGGGTTCTCGACCCAGCCGATGTCGCGGCCGAAATAAGAGACCGTGACGAAGTCGATGTTGCCGTCGGCATTCACGTCGACCGGCATCGTGGCGAAGTCGTTGCGATACGACCCGACCTTCTCGACCTTCCGGACGGGGTACTTGGTCCAGTCGGGGGCGTTGTACCAGCTCTCGCCGGAGACGATGTCGAGCTTGCCGTCGTTGTCGACGTCGAGGACGCCGGCGCCTTCGAAGACGCTCTTGGGATTGATGTCGTGCTTCTTCCAGCGGACGTCGTCGGCGCTCGCGGCGGCGGCGATCGAGGCGGCAAGGGCCAGGGCGGCCGTCGCGATCCGGGTCGGGTTCATGGGGCGGTCCTCACTCGGGGTGTGCGTCGTTCCGGGGGTTCATTCGTCGTCGTCTTCGTCCTCTTCCTCGTCCCGATCCTCGTCGTCCTCGGGGTGGATCTCCCAGCCGAGGGCGGTCGCGGCCTCTCCGATGGCGCGGGCGGCCGGGTCGGGGTCCAGGGCGTGCAGCTCGAAGTTGATCGCGGAGGCGTTGCCGTTCTCGACGAGGACGTATCCCCGGAGCCGGAGCGGGGCCACTTCCAGCCAGGTCACGGTCGAGGATTCCCTGCTCACGATCACCGGGCCGGCGGTCTCGGAGAGCCGGGCGACCCAGGCGTCGACGGTCGTCGGCGGGGTGTTCCAGTCGGGCAGGGCGAGATATTCGACCATCGTGCGATCACCGTCCCGGCCGGCCGGGGGCCGATTCGGGCTTCGACCATCGGGGCGGGGCCTCGTCTTCACCGTCCCAGGTTAGCGGACCGGCCGCGGATCACAAGCGTCCTGTTGGCCTTCGAGGCGCCGAATTGCGAAGATGGGGCCGATCCCGAACCCTCACATCGTCCCATTTCCCCTCCCGGAGATGCTCCCCATGATCGGATCGGCCGGCCGTCGCTGCCTCGTCGCCCTGGGTTTCGCGCTATTTTCCTCCTCCCTGGCCGCCGTCCCGCCGGGGAAGCCCGCCGAGCTGGACCGCGACCCGGCCGGCTGGACCGACCTCCTCGCCGAGGGCGGCCCGGAGTTGAAGGGCTGGACCCGGACGATCCACCACCCGGGCGAGAAGCTGAGCGAGAAGTCGCAATGGTCGTTCGACCCCTCGACCGGCGTCCTGGCCTGCGAGGGGAACGGCGGCCACGACTGGCTCCGGTGGGATAAGGAGCTGGGGGACTTCGTCTACCACGTCGAGTGGAAGTTCACCCCCGTGACGACCGGCAAGAAGGGGTACAACTCGGGCCTCTACGTCCGGAATTCGGCCGACGCCAGGGTCTGGCACCAGGCGCAGGTCGGCGGAGGGCCCGACGCCTTCCTGTTCGGCGAGACCCTCGTCGGCGGCGAGCTGAAGCGATTCAACCTCTCGAAGCAACAGGCCGATAAGCGGGTCCGCCCGGCCGGCGAGTGGAACATTTTCGAGATCACGTGCAAGGGGAAGGACGTCGCCCTCTGGGTCAACGGAGAGGTCGTCGTCGACTGGCACGACTGCGGCGTGGAAAAGGGATTCGTCGGCCTGGAAGCCGAGGGCTACCGGATCGAGTTCCGGAACGTGAAGGTCAAGCCGCTCTGAGCCTCGGCCCGTAGGCGGGGGCGACCCGGCCCATGAAATCCCCTCTGCGGTCGAGTCGGGGCCGTTGAGGGGAGAGGTCGGCGGTAATACTCTGGACTCAACCACAAATATCCCCATCGACTCTTGAGTGAAGGAAAAGCTCGATGATCGAAAATCCGCATCCGGTTTCGACCCGGGCAAGAGCGTTCTGGGAGGATTGGTGCGACGGTTTCTGGATCTGCTTCGGTTTCACGATGGCAATCCTGGTCGCGTTCTCGCTCCCCGCCGCCTTCCTGAAGGCCGTCGCGAGGTCGGCCGGGGGCAGCCGGGTCGAGCCGCTGGTCTATCCGCTCGGCGTGTTCCTCATGGCGATCATCGGCCCGATGATCGTCTCCAGGATCTATCGGGCGCTGGACCATCCCGGGGCCCGCAAGCACTGGAAGGGCCGGCCCGCCGGGCCAGAACCGATCCCGGCTGAGCTGGGGACGACGCTTTCTTGACGAATGCTCGAAACCCGCCCGGTCGCCCCGTCGGGGGTCCGGTGTGGGACCGACTGGAATCGGACTCGCCGTCGTGGCATGATCGGGGCCGTCGCGCGAGGCCAGATTTCGAAGCCAGCCGGGGATTCGTCCGATGTCGAAGAAGGTTGCCGTCTTCTGGCCGGGGGACTATCGATCCAAACCCAATGAGTGGGCCTTGCCGCAGGCCGGGGAGACGACCCGGCAGCTCGTCGCGGCCCTGACGAAGCTCGGCCGGACCCCCTACGTCGTGGACGGCTTCCTGACCCGGCCCGACCAGGCCATCTCGAAACTCGGGCCGATCGACGACCCGATGGTCGGCGTCTTCGTCCACTGGACGTATGCACCGCATACGGTGGACGGCGTCGTCGGCAAGGACAATCCGCTCTTGCTGGCTTCGAATTTCTCGGGGACCTGGCCGGGGCTGGTCGCGCTCCTGAACACCGGGGCGAGCCTGGAGAGCGTCGGCCGGGCCGCGTCGAGGGCATGGACCGACGCGCCGGACTGGACGCTCGACGTCCGGTTCATGGAGCGGCTCGACGAGTGGTGTTCGACCGGCCGGATCGCCTACGACGAGTCCGAGCTTCGCGAGCCGGGCACGGTCTCGCCCTCGGCAGTCGCGATCGCCGACGGGGTGCTCGCCGAGATCAAGCGTAAGCGGGTCCTGGCCCTGATGCTCGGCGACACGTCGATGGGGATGATCAACGGCTATTTCGGCCCGAGGCTGCTCTACCCGATCGGTTTCAGCGAGCACAAGGTCGACCAGGCCTGGCTCATCGATCGATCGCGGTCGATCGCCGAGAAGCGGGTCGACGAGGCGTTCGCGTTCGTCGAGGACCGGGGCGTCCGGTTCCATTGGGGCGAGCCCGAGGCCGAGGATTTCACCCCCGAGGCGACCCGGTCGCAGCTCCGGGTGTACCTGACCGTCCTCGACCTGATCGACGAGTTCAAGGCCGATTGCCTGGGCTGGCAGTACCAGCTCGGCCTCCTGAACCTGTTGCCGCCGAGCGACTTCTGCGAGGGTTTACTCAACTCGCACGCGAGGCCCGAGGGCAACGGTCACGTCATCATCACCAGCACCGAGGCCGACCAGGGGAACCTGGTGCCGATGGAGTTGATGAAGCGGGTCCTGGAGGCGAAGGGGCTCCCCGGCGCGGTCATGTTCCACGACGTCCGCTGGGGAGCCGAGCACGACGGCCGATGGCTCTGGGTCCTGCTCAACTCGGGGAGCTGCGGGGCGTACGCCTTCAACGAGGATCTCGACAACCTGGACGGCGTCCACAGCTACCGCCAGCCGTCCGGTTATTTCCCCGTGCCCGGCGGGACGTTCGCGGGCGTCAGCCGGCCCGGCCCGATCACCTGGGCCCGCGCCTGGATCGACCGGACGGGCGGGCTGGTGCTCGACCTCGGCCGAGGCGAGTCGGTCGAATTGCCGAAAGACGTCCGCGAGTCGTGGTGGCGTGGGACCACCCGCCAGTGGCCGTTCATGGCCGCCGACCTCAGCTGCTCGCCCGGCACCATCATGGCCCACTACATGAGCAACCACGTCGCCGTCGCCTACGGCGACATCTTCGACGAGATGGTCGTCCTCGGCCGATCGCTCGGGATGCGGGTCCGGGTCCTGTCGAGTTGATCCAACATCCCGATCTCGTAGGGGACGCTCTGCGTCCCGCTCTCCCGTCGACGACGGGACGCAGAGCGTCCCCTACGATGACTCGCGGTTGCATCGATGGCGCAGGCTTGTTAATCTTTGACGTCGCCCAAGGGAAGGGATACCCTCCCGCCAGGAACCTGCCCGGGTCAAGTCTCTCTCCTCGACCCATCCGACACCGGCGCCGAGGCCGGTGTCCCGCTCGATGCACTCATCGCATATTGAGTCTATCAGGGAAGAGCCCTGGCCCTCGTCGGCCGGTTGCAGGATGCCCGAGCCCCTATCGAGTACGCCCCATGCATTTCAACATCAGCTTCACGAGCCTCGCCGTCATCCTCTGGTCGGGGATGCTGATCATTTCCGGGTCGATCTGGGTACTCTCGTCGCAGGTCCGGAAATTGGTCGACGTCGTGGAGCAGCAGGGGAGGGCGAACCTCCGGGCCGCCGAGGCCGCGCGAAGGATGCCGGGCCGCCCGACGTCGGGCGTCGCTCGGCGGACCGTCCGCCGGTCGGCCGGCCGGTCGATCGCCCGGGTCAACTGACCGGTCGCTGTGCCGTCTCGACCGTCTGGCGATCTTGCCGGTCGAAACGCCTCCGGGCCAGCCAGGCCCCGACATAGCCGGCCAGGACCGCGAGGTACGGCATGCCGAAGTACAGCCCGAGCATCCTCAGGATGCTGGCATCTGCGTCGACATGGACATTCGTCGTCCCGAAGAAGAGGAGCAAGGCCGCCAGGGCGATGAGGTTCGTGAGGGCGAAGCCCCAGTAGGCCGCCAGGTTCCGGCCCCGTCCCGCCATCAGCCTGGGGATGATGTTGCCGAGGATGCCGATCGCGATCGAACTCGTGAAGAAGTCGGGGCGGGATCGATCGTGGTACATCGCGGCCGCCCCCGCGCAGATGATCGCGACGTAGGCGGTCGCGACCATGAGGATCCGGAGCGAGAGCTTCGGCCTGGGTTCCGGCATGGCTTGTGACTTCCAGCTCGACGGGCGGAAGATGGCGAAGGGGATTCGCCCGAGGTCGGCGATTATTGCCGCCGGGGCTCAGCTTCGGCCGAGGGCCTGGTCGAGGTCGGACCAGAGGTCGTCGACGGACTCGATCCCCACGGAGAGGCGAATCAGGCCGGGCGTGATCCCCTGGCGGGCCCACTGCTCGGGCGATTGCGAGCGGTGGCTCGTGGTCGTCGGGTGGCTCAGGGTCGTCGAGACGTCCCCCAGGCTGGGGGCGTAGGGGATGTGGCGGAGGGACCGGATCAGGCGGTCGGCCTCCTCTCGCCCGCCGACGTCGAAGCTGACGACCGCCCCGAAACCGCCGGTCAGGACGCGCGCGGCCAGTTCGTGGTCGGGATGCCCTGGAAGGCCCGGATAGTGGACCCGGACGACCGAACGATGCCCCTCCAGCCGGCGGGCGATCTCCAGGGCCGAGGCGCACGCGCGGTCGGTCCGGACGGCGAGGGTCGAGACACCTCGGAGCGCCAGCCAGCTATCGAACGGGTTGCCGGTCAGGCCGAAGGTCGAGGCGATCGGCGCCGTCCGGTCGATCAACTCGCGACGGCCGACGATCAGGCCGAGGGTCACGTCGCTGTGCCCGCCGATCGACTTGGTGGCCGAGTGGACCACGACGTCGGCACCCATCGCCAGGGGCCGGCAGAGCAGGGGGGCGAACGTGTGGTCGACCGCCAGGATCACGCCGGCCTCGCGGGCGATGGCCGCCAGTCCCGAGATGTCCGCCAGCCGGAGCAGCGGGTTGGACAGGGTTTCGACGAACGCCAGCCTGGTCCGAGGGGTCAACGCAGGCCGGAGCGAGTCGGGCCGGGTTGCGTCGAACAGGTCGTGACCGATCCCGAACCGGGCCAGTTCCTTCGCGACCAGCATGGTCGTCCGGCCGTAAAGCCCCTCGGACAGCGCGACACGGTCTCCCTGGCCGAGGAGCGACAGCATCAGGGCCGACTCGGCGGCCATCCCCGAGGCGCAGACGAGCGCCGCCTCGCCCCCTTCCAGGGCCGCGACCTTGGTTGCCAGTTGGAGGGCGTTGGGGTGGCCGTCGCGCGCGTAGACGAACCCATCAAGCATGCCGTGGTAGACGGCGTCGACCTGATCGACCCCCTGGAACTCGTAGACCGAGCTGAGCTGGATCGGCGGGGCGAGCGGGGGCGTCTTCGAGGGGTTCGGGATCGGCGGCCGGGCGCAGGTCGTGGAAGGGTCGGGTCCGGTCGGCTCGGGCATCGTCGGCTCGGTCCTCGGTCTGGCGGTACGGCCCGCGTCAGTGGACGCTCGTCTTCCGGTGGATCCGGCCGGCCTGGCCGAGGATGTCGATCGCCTCGCCCACCCGCTTGAGCGCGGCCCTGAGCTTCAGCTCGCTCCGGAGGTCGCCCGCCGCCCTGCGGTGGTTGGCCAGGGCGGTCCAGTCGACCGGCCAGGTCTGCTCGATGGCGACCTGCTGGACCTTCCGGACGAGTTCCGCCAGGCGGTCGACCAGCTCCTCGGAGATCGGACAGTCGCAACTCCGGTAGAGATGCTCCTCGACCTCCGGATGGGCGGATTTCTTCTTCGACCCGAGGAGGCCGGCGAAGCCCTTGATCCAGCCCCCTTTCTTGCCGTTGGCGGCGTGGGGGTCGCTCATCTTGGGGACGTCGACGGCGCTGTCGGGCTCGACCCAGGGGCCGACCCGGGCGATCACGACGGTGATGTTGTCCATCCCCCCGCGGAGGTTCGCCAGTTGGAGCAGGTAGCGGCAGGCGTCCTGGGGGTGGAAGTTGGCGGCGAAGGCGCCCAGCTCGGGGTCCTCGACCGGCCCGGAGAGGCCGTCGGAGCAGAGCAGGAAGACGTCCCCCGGCTCGACCGGCAGCGGCCCCTCGATGTCGACCTCGATGTTGGGGTCGGGGCCGAGGCTCCGGGTGATGACGTTCCGGGGGACGGCCTTGTTCGCCTGCTCGGCCGAGAGGTGGTTCCGGCGGACCAGCTCCCAGGCGAGGCTGTGGTCGAAGGAAAGCTGGTCGATCCGGCCGTTGCGGACCCGGTAGACCCGCGAGTCGCCGACGTGGGCGATCAGGGCCCCGTCGGGCAGCAGGAGCAGTGTCGATGCGGTCGTGCCCATCCCCTGGAAATCGCGATTGGCGCTGGCCTTGCCGTGGATCAGGCCGCCGACTTCCTTGTAAGCCTTGGTGATCGCCTCGGTGGGGGTGGCGCACTTCGACTTGGTGTAGTTGTGCGGGATGTTGTCGCAGGCCAGCTTGCTGGCCAGCTCGCCGACGGCGTGGGCGCCCATCCCGTCGGCGACCATGAACAGGTGGCCGCGGTGCTTCCAGGTCTCGACCTTCGAGGCGCGGACAACGGCGTGGCTGTCCTGGTTATTCGCGCGACGCATGCCGGTGTCGGTCGCGGCGGCGTCGACGATGATGTCGTCCCAATTCACGACCCGGCCTTCAATCCGTGCTTTCCGGAATCAACGCCACCGACGCACGCTGCGGTGGCCCTGCGGTATCGGCGGGCCGGACGACCGGCCCCGGTCTTGACTCGCTCTTTCGTCCCTCGGAGAGTCCGCACAACCCGACGAGATCGCGAGACCGGCGATACCGACCCTGGGCACATTCGAGGTCTCGGGCGGGAATCAATCCATTCGACCATTGTATCGCAACCGGTCGCCCCGCCAAGCAAAAAAATCGGAAGATCGGCCGGAACGCGGTCTCGACGGGCGGACGATGGATCGATGGATGTCCCCTCGGGTCGGTAGGCACCAGAGACTACTTGCGGTATGGTGTTTTTGTGACGATGGACCGCCCTTTTCCTCCGTGGGACGCGCCCGGATCGATGAACCCTCCCCTCCAGCTCGACACCTTCCATTTCTCCAAGACCACGCTGGCCAACGGGATCGACGTGATCGCCCGCCGTCAGGGGCCGCTGCCGGTCGTCGCCGTGAACCTCTGGTACCACGTCGGCTCCAAGAACGAGGAGCGCCGCCAGAGGGGGTTCGCCCACCTCTTCGAGCATCTCATGTTCGAGGGGTCGGAGCACTATCCGGGCGACTTCTTCAAGCCGCTCCAGCGGCTCGGCGCGAGCATCAACGGCTCGACCTCGTCGGACCGGACCAACTATTACGAGGATCTCCCCGCCGCCCACGTCGAGCTGGCCCTGGCGATGGAGTCGGACCGGATGGGCCACTTCCTGCCGGCCCTGAGCGACGAGAAGATCCGCGTCCAGAAGGACGTGGTGAAGAACGAGTACCGCCAGAACGTCGCCAACCGCCCGTACGGGATGGCCGGGCGGCTGATGGCCGAGGCGATGTTCCCCCCCGGGCATCCTTATAGCTGGACCACGATCGGCGTGATGGAGGACGTCGAGGCCGCCTCTCGTGACGACGTCGAGGCGTTCTTCCGCCGGTTCTACGTCCCGGGTAACGCCAGCCTCGCCCTGGTCGGCGACATCGACGAGGAACGGGCCCTGGCCCTGGCCGAGCGCTATTTCGGCGACCTCCCCGGCGGGACGAGGTCGCTAACCCCGTGGGCGCCCGAGCCGAAGCTCTCGGGCGAGGTCGCCATCCGGGTCCACGACCGGGTCGAGCTCGACCGCCTCTACCTCTCCTGGCACACCGTCCGCCAGTTCGGCGAAGAGGACGCGGCGCTGGTCCTGCTGGCCGACATCCTCGGCCGGGGGAAGTCGTGCCGGCTCTTCCGCAGGCTGGTGGTCGAGGCGGGCCTGTCGCAGGACGTCGGCTCGCACCAGTCCGGCCGCGAGCTGGCCGGCACCTTCAGCGTGACCACGACCCTCCGCCCCGGCCGCTCCTGGGAGCAGGCCCGCGACCTGATCGACGCCGAGATCGCCTCGATCGCCGACCGGGGGGTCGAGGAGGCCGAGCTGGCCCGGGTCAAGAACGGCCGGCTCGCCGGGTTCATCTACGCGCTGGACAACGTCGGCGGCTTCGGCGGCGTGGCCGATCGGCTCAATGCCTACAACACGTATCTCGGCGACCCGGGCCGGATCACGTCCGACCTGGCGCGCTACCAGTCGGTGACGGCCGATGCGGTCCGCCAGGCCGCCCGGTATTACCTCGACGGGGCCCCGAGGGCCTGCCTGACGGTGCTCGGGCGGAAGCCGGCGACGGCCCTCCCGCCGCTCGACCGGTCGACCGCCCCGGCCCCTTCGGCGGCGACGCCGTTCCGGGCCCCCCGGCCCGAGGTCTTCGCCCTGAAGTGCGGCCTGCCGGTCTGGGTGATCCCCCGTCGCGACCTTCCGATCGTCGCCTCGACCTTCGTGCTCGACGCTGGGGCCTCGACCCACGGACCGGGCCGGGGAGGGCTGGCCTCGCTGACCGCCGACCTGCTCGACGAGGGGACGGCCTCCCGGTCTTCGCACCAGATCGCGCTGGCAGTCGAGGGGATGGGGACGTCGCTCTCGGTCTCGGCCGGCTGGGATGGCGCCTACATCGGCCTCCAGTGCCTGACGACGCACCTGGCGCCGAGCCTCGACCTGGCTACCGACGTCCTCCGGAACCCCAGCTTCCCGGCCGAGGAGTGGGACCGGGTCCACGCCCAGACCCTCGCCGGACTCAAGGCCGAGCGCGACAGCGCCGAGGCCAGGGCCGGCCGGGCGCTCCTGCGGGCCCTCTTCGACGCCGACCACCCCTACCGGGTGCCGGTCGACGGCGAGGAGGCGACGGTCGCCCGGCTGACCCGGGATGACCTCGTCGCGTTCCACCGGGATCGCTACACGCCGGGGGACGCGGCGTTCGTCATCGCCGGGGACGTCGACCCCGGACGGATCGTCGAGATGCTCGACGACCGGCTCTCGGGCTGGTCGGGGCGGGCCCCGGCAGGGGCCGAGGTCCGGACGGTCGCGAATCGGACGAGCCCCCGGATCTTGCTCCTCGACCGGCCCGGCGCGCCCCAGGCGGTGGTCCGGGTCGGCCACGCGGGGACCCACCGGCTCGACCCGGATTACCTCGACCTGGTCGTCTGGAACCAGATCCTCGGCGGCCAGTTCAGCTCCCGGCTCAACGCCCGGCTCCGCGAGGAGAAGGGGTTCACCTACGGGGTCCGGAGCCACTTCGATTTCCGGAAGGGCGCCGGCCCGTTCCTGATCTCGTCGTCTCTCCAATCGGACCGGCTGGACGAGGCGCTCGAAGACCTCCGAGGCGAGGTCTTCGGCCTGCTCGGCGACCGGCCGCCGACCGCCGCCGAGCTTGACGACGCGCGAAGGTCGCTGATCGAGGGGCAGGCCCGCCATTTCGAGACCCCCTCGGCGCTGGTCTCGCGGTATGCCGGGCTGTTCCTCCACGGCCTCCCCCCCGATCACCACGCCGGGTTCGCCGAGCGGCTGGACGCCGTGAACCTGGCCAGCATGGAGGCGGCGGCGCGGCGGCGGGTCGATCCCCGGGCCTTCGTCTTCGTGATCGTGGCCGACGCGGACCTCGTCGCCGGGCCGCTCGAAGCCCTGGGCTGGGCCCCGGTCGAGCGTTTCGACGAGCGGGACGCGCCACTGGGCTGAGGAAATCGGAGCCCGCCCGGCGAAAATCGGGCGGGCTTCCCGTTTCTGGTGGGGGGGACCTCGCGGCCGGGGGCCCGGCGATTCGGGCGATCCCGTGATTTCAGCTCACGACCCGCCCTCGACTCGGGGCCCGCCGCTATAATAGTGGGAAAGTCGCCCAGGGCCGTCCCCCCGGTCCGGCCCGTCCGCCATCCTGGGATGAATAATGGACCCGCGCGGCCCGTCTCCAGGTTGCCCCATCTCGAAGCGTCGGCTACCGCCCGGGGACCGTTCGACCATGCCCCACGCTCGACCCCGCTGGTTTCGCGTCGCCCGAGTCCGACTCCATCGATCGCTATCGAGGCTCGACCGCTCGGCGCCGCTCTGGCTGTCCTGGTTGCCGTCCTGGGGGACCAGCCTGCTCATCCACGCGGTCGCCCTGGTGATCCTGGCCACGTTCGTCTATGCGACCGGCCGGAAGGCGGACGATCGGTTCGACTTCGACTCGCGGATCATCTCGCTGGCGGACGAGGACTTCACGTCGCTGGTCCCGGCCGACCGGTCGGGCGACCCGTTCACCGACGCGAACTCGGACCAGTCGCCGTCGACGTCGCTCGACCCGACCGGCTCGGCCACGGGCCGGCCGCCGCTCGTCGCCAACATGACGTTCGGGCCGAGCCTGAGCATGCCCGAGCGTTCCCTGGCCTCGCGCCAGACCGGGCTCGCGGACGCCATGCAGACGGTCCGCGTGCACACCGAGGACATGGTAGCGCCGTTCGCGGGGAGGGCGGGGCCGACCAAGGCCATGCTCATCGTCCGAGAGGGGGGGACGACCGCCTCCGAGCGGGCCGTCCAGGAGGGCCTGAACTGGCTGATGAGGCATCAGCGGCTCGACGGGGGATGGAGCCTGGACGTGACGGGCGAATGCCGGATGACCCCCGGATGCCCCGAGGACGTCCACGCGATGTCCGACACCGCCGCCACCGGCCTGGCGCTCCTGCCGTTCCTCGGCGCGGGGCACATCCACACCCAGCCCAGCCGATATCAGGACCAGGTCGCCAAGGGCGTCGACTGGCTGATCACGCACCAGCAGAAGACCGGGGAACTTTATCTGCCCGGTATGATGCACTCGCAGATGTACAGCCACGCCATCGCCAGCATGGCCCTGTGCGAGGCCTACGGGATCTCGAAAGACCCGAGGCTCCAGGAGCCGGCCCAGAGGGCGATCAACTTCATCGCGATGGGGCAGAACAAATACGACGGCGGCTGGCGTTACTTCCCGGGAGACCCGGGCGATACCTCGGTCTTCGGCTGGCAGATGTTCGCGCTCCGGAGCGCCCGGCTGGGCGGCCTGAACGTCCCCAGGAGCGTGCTTCGGGGCTGCTCCCACTACCTCGACGAGGCGGGGGCCGACAAGCACCGGACCACCTACGGCTACATGCCGGGAATGCCGGCCAAGAACACGATGACCGCCGAGGCGCTGCTCTGCCGCCAGTACCTCGGTTGGCCCCGCGACCACCCCTCGCTGATCAAGGGGGCCGCGGGAGTCTGGGAGGACTTGAAGCTCTCCGACGAGCGGAACATCTATTACTGGTATTACGCGACCCAGCTACTGCACAACATGCAGAACAAGGCCTGGAAGCAGTGGAACACCCGGGTCCGCGACGGGCTGGTCGGCATGCAGGTGATCAGCAAGGGGTGCGACCACGGGAGCTGGAGCCCGGTCTATCCCCAGCCCGATCGCTGGGGGACTCGGGGGGGCCGGCTGTTCCAGACCTCGCTGTCGATCCTGACCCTGGAGGTCTACTACCGCTTCCTGCCCCTCTACCGGAACGAGGAACAGCGGGCCGAGGCCGCGCCGAAGCCCTGAAGATGTAGCCGCCCGGGCCTCATCGATGAGAGCCCCGGGCGTGGTCGTCGAATGAGGTCGCGGAGAAGCTCAGGGCTGGAACATCCGGAGCGGGATCTTCTTGTAGAGCACGAGCTGGGAGACGTCGACGCTCCGGGGGCCGACATTCTGGGGGACGAGATAGACGAGGTCGCCCCGCCGGGCATACGAGTTCGAGCCGAGCGTGACCTGGGTCACGGACATTCCGTTGACGCTGGGCTGGACCGTGAACCAGTTCATCCCCGGCCCGGCGATCTGGAGCTGGCCATTGCCGGCGCCCTGGAACGGGCCGACGACGTGGAGCCGGTTCGGCATCGCGTATTCCTCGGGCGACATATAATAGACGATCCCGTAGGTGTTCTGCTGGTCGATGTCGATGAAGTTGAGGCTCCGGTTGTTGCCGACCAGGTTGCTCATCGTTGGCGAGACCAGGGATTGGGCCGAGCCTTCGTAGACGTCGATGTGGTCCGCGATGACCGTGTGCGTCCCCGCGCCGTTCGGCCCCAGGACCTCGATCATCGACTGGGGCGAGAGCTGGTCCGTGGAATACGGCCAGCGCACGAGGAACTGACCGACCCGGTCGGCGGCGATCGGGAACTGCTGCCCCATCTGGTTCTGGACGACCATCCAGCGCGGCGTGACGGTGATGATCTCGCCCCAGGACCCCGAGACCGGAATCCTCGCCTGCTGCATGCCCGCCGGGTTGAAGGTGTTGAAGACGCCGTCGCCGCCATTGGGGAGCGGGCTGCCGAGCAGGCCGACCTGGGCGCGGGCCTGGAGGCCGAGACCGGCGGCGAAGAGCATCCCCACGGCCCAGGCGATCCCCAATCTCACGCGGATCTTCATGGCCGAAAACTCCGATCCCGCCCAGCCGACCGGTCGAGCCGGCCTCCGGGCCGTCGACGTCGTTCTCTATCCGGGATTTTAGCACTTCGTCCCGCCCGGATCGAGTCGCCGCCCGGCATTTTCCGCGCCAACCCGCGTGGGAGCGACATCGGCGTCGCCGATCGATTTGCGGAAGAGTGGCGGATGCCGTAGACTGATTGAGACGGGGATGGCCCGCCGCGAGAGGGCGAGGGCCGGTCGTCGGGCCTTCGGTAGTATGGACAAGCTGAGCCCATGAGCCAACCGGACCGGTCCTCCGCTTCGACCGACACGCCCCTGAACTGGGGCCAGTCCGGGCCCGCACCGCGCGCGAGGGACCTGACCGGGGCGAATCTCGGCGATTTCCAGGTCGACCGGCTCCTCGGGCGGGGGGGGATGGGCGAGGTCTACCTCGCCCGCCAGATCAGCCTCAACCGGCAGGTGGCGCTCAAGGTCCTCCGGCCCGACCTGACCAACCCGACGTATCTCAGCCGATTCGAGGCCGAGGCCTGGGCGGCGGCGAAGCTGAACCACCCGAACATCGTCCACATCTACACGCTGGGGATCTTCGAGGGGCTCCGGTTCATCGCGATGGAGTACGTCCAGGGGACGAACCTCCGCGAGTACCTGCTCCGCAAGGGGCCCCCCGACCTCCCCCAGGCGATCTCGATCATGAGGCAGGCCGGCGCCGCGGTCGGGGCGGCCGGCGAGGTCGGGCTGGTCCACCGCGACATCAAGCCGGAGAACCTGCTCCTGACCCGGAAGGGGCAGGTCAAGGTGGCCGACTTCGGCCTCTGCCGCGACCTCGACTCCGACCGCCATCACGTCACCCAGCCGGGCGTGACGATGGGCACGCCGCTCTACATGAGCCCGGAGCAGGCGCGCGGCCAGTCGATGGACCACCGGAGCGATCTCTATTCGCTGGGCGTGACCTATTACCACATGCTGGCCGGGCACCCGCCGTTCCGGGCCGAGACGGCGCTGGCGCTGGCGATGAAGCACGTCGCCGACACCCCGGTCGACCTCTCGGTCCACCGGCCGGACCTGCCGCCGGAACTCTGCCGGCTGGTGATGAAGCTGATGGCCAAGTCGCCGGCCGATCGTTACCAGTCGGCCGCCGAGATGCTCCGCGACCTGACGAAGATCCGCGAGACGCTCCAGGTCTCGGCGCTGACGGCGGCCTCGGCGTTGCGGGCTGGCCCGTCGTCCCGTGACGTCTTCGCGACGATCGACACCACTCCTAAGCCCAAGGTTGCCCCGGGAGCGGAGGCCGAGGGCGGCGGCTTCTCGATGGCCTTCGCCTGGCCGAGCGCCGGGACGATGGTCGCCGCGTCACTGGTCGGCCTGCTCCTGGGCGCCGGGGCCGGCTGGCTCGCCCGGCCGGCCGACCTGCTCGCGGTGGACCCGTTGGCGAGGCCGGCGCCTCCGGCCCTCTGGCTCGCCCCCGATTTGCAGCAGGTCGCGAAGAAGGACTCGCCCGCCGCGCAGTATCGCCACGCCCAGATCCAGCCGAATCGGGCGGACCGCCAGGCGGCCTGGGTCGCCGTCTCCGAGTATTTCCCCTCCGACGCCGAATGGACCTCGCGGTCATACACCCAGCTCGCCCGCGAGCTGTTCCGGGGCGGCGACCGTGACCGGCTCAAGGCGTTCGCCGACGTCCTCGGGACCGACCACTACGGCCGTAACGAGGTGCTTACCCAGGTCATGGTCGCCGGGGTCGCGGCCCTCGACGGCGACGCCGAGAAGGTCCTCGGCTTCTTCGACAAGGGCGATTTCAACGTCGTCAATAACCTGCTCGACCCGGCCATCGTCGACTTCGGCCTCGAGGTCGTCCTCCGGCTCAAGGACGACGCCCGCCGGCTCGGCCTGACCCGAAGCGTCTCCGACAAGCTCCAGGAAACCCAGGCCCACTTGATCCGCCGCCTCTTCGAGATCAAGAGGCGTGACCTCCAGGGTTGACCCGCCCGCCGGCGGCGGGCGGGCCGCCGATCTCGCATCCCCCTTCGGCCTCGAACGGAGCGGTTCGCATGGCATTCCTGAAGAAGATCAGCCCGGAACCGGCCGGGCAACTGATCGAGATCAAGGGCGACCCGGTCGTCATCGGTCGGCTTCAGGAATGCCAGATCACCCTCGACTCGACCGGGGTCAGCCGCAAGCACGCCGAGATCCGCCGCGCCGGCGACCGGTTCACCCTGGTCGACCTCCACTCGAGGAACTTCACCCTCCTCAACGGGCGCCGGCTCGACCCCGACGACGACCCGCCCGTGCTCTCGGCCAACGACCGGATCAAGATCTGCGAGGTCGAGTTCGTCTTCTTCCCCAACGTCCCCAAGGAGCCCGTCCGGCCGCCGGCCGGCATCCCCGAGGAGATGCTCGTCACCGACGGGGGGCACTACGACGAGAACTCCGGCGCCGTCCACACCCTCGACGCCTCCCGCTCCAGCTCGCTGGCCAGCGCCGTCAAGCCGGAGGTCAAGCTCAAGGCGATCCTGGAAATCTCGCGGAACCTCTCCAGCGACCTGAAGATCGACACCGTCGCCCCCAAGATCATCGACACCCTGATGGAGCTGTTCCCGCAGTCCGAGCGCGGCTTCCTGATCCTGATCGACCAGGCGACCAGGCGGCTGATGCGGAAGGCGTTCAAGTACCGGCCCAACCGGCGGTCGTCGCTGGTGGCCCCGTACACCGACGAGGTGCCGATGAGCATCAGCCGGTCGATCGTCAACCACGTCATCGGCCAGAAGAAGGCGATCCTCAGCCAGGACGCCGGCGCCGACCAGGA
>JAJYDH010000361.1 GCA_021777685.1 Planctomycetota bacterium
CCGATCTGCCGATATGCGCCGAGGGCTGGCCGTCATCCCGACGGACCGCGACCCGAGACGGGAGGATTGGTCCGTGCGAAACGCCAGCTTCGAGGCCCTCGCGAGGCTCCCGGTCGGGGGCCTCGGCGGGGCCTTATTCGTCGTGGTTCTCCTCGGCCTGGCCGGCCCGGGGTGCGCCCGCGATCGTCACGAGATCACCCCGACGACCCTGGGGACCGACCTGAGCCGGTCGCCCAAGGGCCGGATGATCCCATTTCCCTGGCCCGGCCAGGACATCGTCAAGCGGGCCTCTCGGCCCGGGAGCCCGACCGCCGACCCCGACGCCGCCCTGGCCTCCGGCGAGCGCCCGCCCGGCTGAGTCCCGGCCTCGGTCGATCGACGGGCCGACCGATCGATCGATCGATCGAGAGTTCTCGAAATCCCGTGTTGTCATCCCGCCGCGATCCCGCCCATAATGGTCGCGTGGGCGTGGCCGACGGAGTGGGAGGGCCACGCCGAGCGGGCCGGGATCTGCTCACGTCCCCGGCCCGTCACCGATTGGGCGCCTCGAAGGCCGAGGCAACCGACCCCGCGACGCTCGCGGACGTTCGTTGCTTCCCCGAGGTGCACCATGAGACAGGGACTGGCCGAAGAGGGACAACTGGCACTCCGGGCGGGCGACGAGCCGATCTCCGGATTCCGGCTGGTCCGCCGCCGGGGTCGGGGCGGGTTCGGCGAGGTCTGGGAGGCCGAGGCGTCGGGCGGCATCCACGTCGCGCTGAAGTTCGTCCGCTGCTCGCCCCGGGCCCTGGCGTCCGAGCTGCGGGCCCTGAATTTCGTCAGGGGCATCCACCACCCCAACATCCTGGCCAATTTCGGCTCGTGGCAGGTCGACGGCGTGGTGATCGTCGGCATGGAGCTGGCCGACGGCTCGCTCTGGGACCGGTACGTCGAGGCCGCCAACGCCGGCCTTCGCGGCATCCCCCGGTCGGAGCTGCTCGGCTACATGGCCGACGCCGCCGGCGCGGTCGACTTCCTCAACGAGCCCCGCCACACGGTCGACGGCCGGGGCGGGATGGGCGTCCAGCACCGCGACATCAAGCCGCCGAACATCCTGCTCTTCGGCGGCGGGGCGAAGGTGGCCGACCTCGGCATGGCCCGGGCGATGGAGGGGGAGAACGCCGGCCACACCGGGATCTGGACGTTCTCGTACGCCGCCCCCGAGTTCTTCCGGGGGGTGACCTCCCGCCAGTCCGACCAGTACGGCCTGGCGGCGACGTATTGTCACCTGCGCTCCGGTCGCCTCCCTTACGAGGGGAACGCCGCCTCGGTGACGGCCGGGCACCTCTTCGGGAACCCCGACCTCGAAGACCTCCCCGAGGCCGAGCGGCCCGTCCTGGAGCGGGCCCTGGCCAAGGAGCCCGCCGACCGCTGGCCCGACTGCCGGTCCTTCGTCGAGGCCCTCCGCGCGATCGCGCCCGAACGGGCCCCCGAGCGGCTCCTCGCTCCCGAGGACACGGCCGAGCGGCCGCCCCGAATGCACCTCTCGACGACCGGTTCGAGCTTCATCCCCGGCGGCCTCGACGACGACGCCCCATCGCCGTCCTGGAGGCCGTTCGGCTCGGGCGAGGGGGTCGATTCGCTCATGGACACGTCCGAGGTCACGCCGCCGACCTCGGGCGGCACCGGGCCGACGGCGATCGCGCCGGCCGCCGCGCCCGAGTTCGAAAACCTCTTCCCCGAACCGCCCCGGCCCCGGCGGATCGGGCGGTATGCCGCCTCGGTCGCGCTGGTGGGGCTGGCCGTCGCGGCGGCGGGCGTGCATCCCCTGGCCGACCACGGCCGGAATCCCCGGCCGACGGCTCCCGACGTCGCGGTCGTCGCCCCGGTCCCCCGGATGCCGGAAGTCGTCGAAGGTCCGACGCCGTCCGAGGCCGAGACGATTCTGGAGCCCGAGGTCGAGCCGGCCCCGGCCGAGGCCGCCGAGACGATCCGGCCGGACCCGACCCCGTCTCTGCCGGCCGAGCCCGACCCGCCGGCCGACGCCGGCGCGACCCGCTCGGACCTGATCCCCGGCCCGAGGGCCCGCCGCGACCCGCCGGCCGATCGCCCCGAGCCGGCCCGGCCGAGCCCGACCGAGGTCGCCCCGGCGGTCGCCGCCCGGGGGCGAGACCACCTCGCCCAGGGCGACTACGAGCCGGCCATCGCCGACTTCGACGAGCTGATCCGGATCTGCCCGACGCTCGCCTCGGCCTACTTCTACCGGGCGGTCGCCCGCCACCGGGCGAGCCACTATCCCGAGGCGCTGGCGGACTACTCCGAGGCGATCCGGCTCCGCCCCGGCAACCCCTTCTCGCTCGTCGCCAGGGGCCAGGCCCACCACGACCTGGGGGCCTACGACCGCGCGATCGCCGACTTCACCGAGGCGATCCGGCTCCGCCCCGACGACGCCTCGATCCGCCTCCGCCGGGGGCTGGCCCGCTACCGGTCGGACGACTTCGCCGGGGCCCTCGCCGACTTCGACGAGACCCTCCGCCTCGACCCGAAGGACGCCCGGGCCCGCGAGTTCCGGGGCGACACCCTCGCCCGCCTCGGAGGCCGGGCCCGGCCCGAGCCCGGCAAGGCCACGCCGAAGCCGCCCCCGCCCGCCAGCACGATGCTGCCTCCTCGCTGATGAATGCCTTCATGTCACCGGCGCGGGGTTGAACAGGACCAGGGCGTTGTGCAGCTTCCAGGATTCGGCCCGGGTCTTCTTCCGGCCGCTGGCGACCTCCAGCATCAACCGGAAGAGCACCCAGCCGACCTCCTCGATCGAGGCCGAGCCGTCGGCGATGGTCCCGGCGTTGAGATCCATCAGGTCATGCCAGCGCCTGGCCAGGTCGGTGCGCGTCGCGACCTTGACGACCGGCACGGCGGCGAGGCCGTAGGGGGTCCCTCGCCCGGTGGTGAACACGTGCAGGTTCATGCCCGCGGCGAGCTGCAACGTCCCGCAGATGAAGTCGCTCGCGGGCGTGGCCGCGAAGGTCAGCCCCTTGTGCCGGAGCTTCTCGCCCGGGGCGAGCACCCCGGAGATCGGCGCCGAGCCCGACTTGACGATCGAGCCCATCGCCTTCTCGACGATGTTGGACAGCCCGCCTGTCTTGTTGCCCGGCGTGGTGTTGGCGGCCCGGTCGACGCCGCCCCGGTTCAGATAATCATCATACCAGGCCATCTCGCGGACCAGCGCCTCGGCCACCTCGGGCGTCGAGGCGCGTGACGTGAGCTGGTCGATCCCGTCGCGGACCTCGGTCACTTCCGAGAAGATCACGCTGGCCCCGGCGCGGACCAGGAGGTCGACGCAGGCGCCGACGGCCGGATTGGCGGTGACGCCCGAGAACGCGTCGCTGCCGCCGCACTGGACGCCGACGACCAACTCGCTCGCCGGCACGGTCTCGCGCCGACGCGCATCCAGCCGTTCCAGGTGCCCCCGGGCGGTCGCCACGATCGCGTCGACCATCGCCAGGAAGCCGACGTGCTCCTCATCCTGGAGACAGACGACGTCGAGCCGGGGCCCGGCCGTCGCGATCGACTCCGGGGGCAGCAGCCGCCCCGGTTGCAGCTTCTCGCAGCCCAGACTGACCACCATCAGCTCGCCGCCGAAGTTCGGGTTCAGGCTGATATTTCGGAGCGTGCGGATCGGTATCTCCGCGCCCGGCGCGTCGATGGCGACCCCGCAGCCGTAGGCGTGTTCCAGCCCGACCACGTCGTCGACGTTCGGATATCTCGGCAACCATTCATTCCTGATCCGCCCGACCGCGAAGTCCACCACGCCCGCGACGCATGGCACGGTGGTCGTGATCGCCAGGATGTTCCGGGTGCCGACGGAGCCGTCGGGATTGCGATATCCCTCGAAGGTGTAGCCTTCGAGCGGAGGCATCGGCTCCGCCCTGACGGTGGCCATCGGCAGGTCGTCGAGCCCGGGCGCGGCCGGTATCGCGATCAGCCCCTCGTGGACCCAGCTCCCGGCCGGGATGGCCTCGATCGCACGGCCGATCGTGACGCCGTAGCGGAGCACGGGCGCGCCGGCGGCCAGGTCCGCCAGCGCGACCTTGTGCCCCTGCGGGACCCGATCGAGCAGGACCAGGCCGCCGGGCAGGGCGGTGCCGCCCGGCAGACCGCCGTCGTCGGCGACGATCGCGACGTTGTCGAGGTCGTGCATCCGGATGAGATGCGGCGTCCCGATCGTTCTTGCGTCGGTGATCGGGGCGTCCGGCATCGATCTCTCCCGGTCGACTCCGCTGTCGGATCAATCGTCGAACAATGGTGAATCGGCGAATTCAGACTCCCTCTCCCGCAAGGGGAGAGGGGGCCAGAAAGACCGGCGCCCTGCGCAATCCACCGTCAATTGGCCGCCGTCCCGGCCGGCCGCCGGGCCTTGCCGAAGGCGAGGTAGAGCGAGGGCATCAGCAGGAGGTTGAAGATGGTCGACGTGACCAGGCCGCCGAGGATGACGACGGCCATCGGGTGCTCGATCTCCTGGCCGGGCAGGTCGCCTCCGACCGCCAGCGGGACCAGCGCCAGGCCGGTGGCCAGGGCGGTCATCAGGATCGGCGCGAGGCGTTCGATCGACCCCCGGATCACCAGCCCGGGGCCGAACGGCTCGCCCTCTTCTTCCTCCAGATGCCGGTAGTGGCTGACGAGCATGATCCCGTTCCGGCCGGCGATCCCGATCACGGTCACGAACCCGACCAGCGAGCCCAGCGACAGCACGCCGCCGCCGAATACCGCGCCGAACACGGCGCCGATCAGGGCGAACGGCAGGGTGATGAACACCAGGGTCGTCAGGCGGATCGTCCTGAAGTCGGACTGGATCACCAGGAGGACCCCCAGGAACGCCAGCAGGCTCAAGCCCACGAGCCGGTACAGCGACTCCTGCCGGGTGGCGTATTCGCCCAGGAACTCGGGGAAGTACTCGCGGTCGAGCTTGACCTCCTTGACCTTGGCCTGGATCGCGCGGGCGACCACGCCGAGGTCGGCGCCATCGGTGACGTTGCACTGGATGTCGATCTTCCGAGAGGCGTTCTCGTGGGTGATGATGTTCGGCGCGGGGACCATCGCCACGTCGGCCACGTCGCCGAGCCGGACGTGGGCGCCGGCGGGCGTCTCGATCGGCAGGTCGCGGAGGGCCGAGGGGTCGTCGCGGACCTTCTCGACGCCCCAGATGAAGACGTCGAAGATCTTCTGCATGTCGTACAGCTCGCCGACCTTCGACCCCTTGACCAGGGTGGTCGCGGCCCGTCGGACGTCGCCGGGGGTCAGGCCCAGCCGGGCCGCCGCGTCGGGCCGGAGCCGGACGTCGAGCTGAGGGACGAGCACCTGCTGCTCGACCTTCAGGTTCGCCACGCCCGGGACGTCATGGATCGCGTCGTAGACGTCCTTCGCCTTCGACCGGAGCACGTCGATGTCCGGCCCGTAGAGCCGGACCACGATCGTCGCCCCGGCGCCGGTGAGGACCTCCTTGATCCGCTCGCGGAGGTACGTCAGGACGTCGCGGGTCAGGCCGGGATAGCCGTTGATGGCGTCCTCGATCTTGCCGACGGTCTCCTTGTACGGGGCGTTCTCGTCGATGCTGATCCACAATTCCGTGAAGTTGGGCCCGACGACCTCGTCGGCGACCTCGGCCCGGCCGATGTGCGAGCCGAAGTTGTTCACGCCCGGGATCGCCATCAGCTCCTTGCTGGCGTCCTCGGTGATCCTCGTCATCGCGGCGAGCGACGTCCCGGGCTTCTCGACGAAGTGCATCAGGAAGTCGGTCTCCTTGAAGTTCGGCAGGAGCTGCTGGCCCAGGCCGAGGATCGCCCAGACGCTCGCCGCGGCCGAGAGCGCGAGCACCCCGACCGCGAAGCCCGGCCGGTGGACGAGCCTCGGCAGGATCGCCCCGTAGATCGCCTGGAGGCCCCGGACCAGCGGCGAGGTCCGATGGCGGTCGACCGAGCCCGGCAGGAGCATCAGCGAGAGCGCGGGCGTGACCGTCAGCGCGACCACGAGCGAGGCCAGGATGGCCAGGATGTACGACATCGCCAGCGGCCGGAAGAACGTCCCCATCAGCCCTTCGAGGAAGAGGACCGGGATGAAGACCAGGATCACGATCAACGTCGCGTAGACCACCGCGCTGCGGACCTCCATCGACGCCGAGAGCACGACGTCGAAGGCCGACCGGGGGTTCCCCTCGGCCCGGTTCTGCCTCAAGCGGCGGACGATGTTCTCGACGTCGATGATCGCGTCGTCCACGACCTCGCCGAGCGCGATCACCAGGCCGGCCAGGACCATCGTGTTGATCGTCGTGCCCATCGCCCGGAGGGCCACGCCCGCCGCGACCAGCGAGAGCGGGATGGCCGTGAGGCTGATCAGGGCCGTCCGCCAGTCGAACAGGAACGCGCCGAGGATCACGATCACCAGGACGCAGCCGACCATCAGGGCGTGGCCGAGGTTGTCGATCGACCGCTGGATGAACGTCGCGGGGCGGAAGATGGTCGGGTCGATGTCCACCCCCTTGCTCTTGAGGTCGAGCGTCGCCAGCGCCTTCTCGACGGCCAGGGTCACGTCGAGCGAGTTCCCCTGCGGCTGCTTCTCGACGATCAGCAGGAGCCCCGGGCGGACGTCGGGCTTGCCCGCCTTGTCCTTGCCGACGCTGATGACCGCGTCGCCGATCGGCGGCGGGAAGCCGACCTTGACCTCGGCCACGTCGCCCAGCCGGATCGGGGCGCCGTTGCGGAAG
>JAJYDH010000362.1 GCA_021777685.1 Planctomycetota bacterium
GCTTGCCCAGGAACCCCTTGCGCGACGTCCCGACCAGCATGACGCACCCGATGCCGGCGAAGGCTTCCAGGTTCTGGAGCAGCAAGAGGTTGTGGACGGTCCGCTTGCCGAAGCCGATCCCGGGATCGATCGCGATCCGCGATCGGGGGATGCCGAGGCCCTCGGCCCGCTCGACCATCCGGGCGAGTTCGTCGCGGACCTCCCGGACGACGTCGTCGTAACGGGGGTCGTCCTGCATGGTCCGGGGCGTCCCCTTCATGTGCATCAGGACGACACCCGCGCCCGTCTGGGCGACGATGGCAGCCAGATCGGGATCGGCGAGCCCCCGGATGTCGTTGATGATCGAGGCCCCGGCAGCGAGGGCGCGGCGGGCGACCTCGGGTTTCACCGTGTCGACCGAGATCGGCACCCCGACCCGGCCGGCCAGCGCCTCGACGACGGGGATGACCCGGGCGATCTCCTCCTCGACCGGCACGACGGCCGCCCCCGGCCGGCTCGACTCGCCGCCGATGTCGAGGATGTCGGCCCCCTCGGCCACGAGCCGTTCGCCCAGGGCGACCGCGTCATCGAAGGCCAGCGACCGGCCGCCGTCCGAGAAGCTGTCAGGGGTGACGTTGACGATCCCCATCACCTGAGGCCGCGAGTCGTCCGCGAACGTGAACCCAAGGGCACGCCAGATCCTCATCCCCGACCCTTCCTCATTATTTCCGCGAGCGATCGGGTGAGATTGCTCGTGCGGCCTGGAGAAATCCGAACCCAATGTCGGCCCCTCCCGGAAAAGACGAAACGCGACCTTGCCCGATCTCACCCGGCTAGGGAGATCGGGCCGGTCGGGTCTATTATCGCGAGGGATGGGGCCGTCGAACAGCGTTTTCCGGAGCCCGGCCGATCACCAGGGCTCTTCCATCATGTTCGCGACCTGGACAGCCAGCTTCTCGCAGCAGCGGTAGAAGGCGGCCTCGGAGCTCTCGCCGATCTCGGGGTAGAAGTTGAACGTCTCGGCGATGATGGCGGGGTTGGGCGGCTTCTTATCCTCTTTCTTGACCTTGTTGTCGGTCCAGGTGGCGGCGACGACCATCGTCGCGGTGAGCTGGCGAGGGAGGTTATACGGGTTCTCGACGACGACATTCTTGTCCGAGAAGTTGACCGTCCCTTCGAGCGTCGAGTCGGCCTCGTCCGGCTTGCCGACGACCTTGTAGGGGGTCTTGCGCTCGATCTCCTTGATGACAAGCTCGGTGAGCATGATATTGATGTCGCGACGGAACGTGATCGACTTGAAGACCGGCACGTAGACGGTCTTGATATCGGTGTTGTACGGCGCGCGGATGCTGTAGCCGGTGATCTTGCAGCCGGGGGCCAGCGTGGCCAGTGCCAGGCCCAGCATCAGTCCGGCCATCGGCACCATCGGTCGGACGCTTCTCATCGACGGACCCTCCCCGGGAAGCTCGCAGAATTCGGGACGACGGGCGATCAGTAGGGCTGACCGCCCTGGCCGCCGCCGCCCATCCCGCCGCCCAGGCCGGGCATGCCGCCGCCGCCACCCATGCCGCCCATCCCGCCGTTCAGCATCCCGCCCAGCATCCCGCCGGCGGCGCCGTTGGGGGCCGAGCCGGGCGTGGTCATGATCTTGCTGGGGACGCTCGCGACGCGCGGCATCTTGGCGATCTTGCCCATCTCCTTCTTCGCCTCGCCGGCCCACTTGCTGTTGGGCCAGTTGGCCATGACCAGCCCGAACTGGTATTCGGCCGAGATCGGCTTCCGGGCCCGGATGTAGTACATGCCGACCGTGTAGGCTTGCTCGGCATGCTGGTCCTGGATCAGGTCGAGCGTGTGGTAGAGCCCCTCCACGGTCGCCTGGCGCTCGGGGAACTCGGCCATCGTCTTCTTGATGGTCTCGCGGGCCTGCTCCAGCCCGGAGATGTCGTATTCCGGCCCGATGTAGCCCTTCATCTTGGAGTCGATGCTGGAGAGCTGGGCTCGCTCCTTGTACTCGCTCTTGGGGTGCTCGGTGATGAGCTGGTCGTAGTAGATCGCGGCGGCCTCGTAGTCGCCGACCATGTGGAAATGGTCGGCGGTCCGGAGGGCGGCGTCGTCGGCCAGGGGACCTTGCGGGTCGTGGAGCCGGACGTGTTCGAGCGCCTTGACGGCGTAACCGTCGGTGTCCAGCATCGGCTGGCGGCCGTCGAAGCGCGACTTCCAGTCGAGCGGCTTGGCCTTGGGATCCTCGCCGGAGAGCCAGAACTGGGCGATCTGATACTCGCGGGCGACGAGCTTGTCGACGTACTCGGTGCCGGGGTACTTCTTGATGAGCACCTCGTAACTGTCGTTCGCCTTCACGTAGTTCTGGAGCCGGAACTGGGACTCGGCGAGCCAGTACTGGGCCTTCTCGCCCCAGGGCGTCCCCTTCTTGACCTCGCGCTTGGCCAGCGGGAGGAGGAGCTTCTCGGCCTCGGCGTAGTTGCCGGCGTCGAACGCCTTCTTGGCGACGGCGAACTCGCCCTCGGAGGTCGGGTCGGGTGCGGCCTTGGTCTTCTCCCAGCCCTTCTGGCCGAGGAGGACCGAGTTCTGGTCGTAGGCCCGCGAGCTGAACGGGGTCTTATCGCCGGAGAGCCAGCGCGAGATGAGGGTCTTGTCGGTGGTCCCGTCCGACATCGGCGAGTTCATCGGGGCGGGCGCGGTCCTGCTGGCGATCCAGTCGGCGATCGGCCCCGCCTCGGCCGCCGGGGCGACGATCGTCAGGAGCGCGGCGGCGGCGGCCAGCCCCCGGCGCGAGGACCGGGCGAGGGTCCGGCGGCCCCGGGGGCCTCGGCGACGGTCGGTCGGGGGATCGAAGGGCATCGTTCAGGCTCCGAGATAGGGCAGGAGTCGCGGCCTCCGGCCGATCGCATGGCTGATGACCGCCCCCAGGGTCGCCCGGATCGAGGCCGAGGCCGATGGGGGCAGCTCGACCTCTCGCCAGGCCCGGCCCGGCTCCGACAGCGACCGGATCGCCGCCAGGGTCGACCCCGAGAGGGTCGCCACGTGCGGCTGGCCGGGCCGGCAGGCCGGGCAGAGCACCCCGCCGGTCGCCAGCCCGAACGCGAAGGAGTCGCCCCTCGCGTCGACCGTCTCGCCGCAGTGGGCGCACTCGTCGAGGCTCGGCATCAGGCCCAGCTCCCGGAGGCACGCCAGCTCGAACCGGAACACTCGCCTCGGCCGCAGGCCGGGCTCGCCCAGGTGCCGCAACGTCACCGTCGCCGCGTCGAACAGCCTCGGGTGCGGGTCGTGGAAGTCGGTCAGGTCCGACAGCAGCTCGGCGATGTAATAGCCGGCATAGAGGGCCGCCAGGTCGCGGCGAAGTGGCTCGAAGCGCTCGACGGGCGCGGCCTCGATGATCAGGTCGAGCGCGTCGGACGCCTTGTGCAGCAGCACGATATCGGAAACCGCCAGCAGGTCAAGGCCACCCTGCATGGGCGACTTGAGCCGGCGAGCCCCCTTGGCCAGGCCGGAGACCTTGCCCAGCTCCCGCGTGAACAGCGTGGCGACCGTGCTCGTCTCGAACACGTCCCACGACCGGAGCACCAGGGCCAACGAACGGACCGCGGGCAAGTTCCACCTCTCGATCCCTCTTTCTGGACACTCTTTCGGGCGAGTCGGGCCCGCGAAATGGGGCCTTCACGCCTCCAGGTTCAAAGTCGAGACGCCGACGGGCCGATCGTTCTCCCGGGGGCGAGCGAAAATTCGGCGACGTCGGACGACCCGAGGGCCGGCCCGCGTCGTATAAACCAGGGGGCGGTACGCCCGTCCCGTCGGATCTCGGCCGGGTTGTCCGGGCAGCCCGGGCGACCACAATTTAAATTGTAGGGAACGTCATTTCGACCACGGCCTCGCACTCCGCCCGGAAATGTCAGTGCCCATCCCGAGCCAGGGAGATTGAGCAATGATCCGATTCGAGGCCCTCTTCCGGCCGATCGCGAGCCTTTGCCTCGCATTCCTCGGCCGTCGCCTTCGACCGATCCCCATCCCCGTCGACGCCCGAGGGCGTCGACGCTGAGGATCGCGCGACCTGGCCGATCCGATAAGACCGGCGGGCGGGAGTGTCCACCTCGGCCCTGACAGGCCCCGGGGCGGCACTCACGCCCGTCGGGCCATTTCGAAACGTCCGGCCGAAATCAATCTCGATGCCGGTGCTCGGCGGACTGGGGGCTTGCAATCTCGGTTTTTGTCTGGCAGAATTCCTTCACCCTCGGCGGGAAATCGATCGCCTCGCTCCCCACCTCCACCTCTCCCGGGGGGGCGCATGCGTCCCCGCCATTCTCCCTCTCCCGTTTCGGACCGGTTCCCTCGGTCTCCCGCCCCTCGATCATCGAGGATCTGCATTCATGCTCCAGTCCAATCGATGCGTTCATTTCGCGGTCATGGGGTGCCTGGCACTCTCCTCCGCCCTGTTCGCCGGTTGCGGCGGGTCGGACGGCCTGCCGCGCGAGTCCGTCTCGGGCGTCGTCATGCTCGACGGACAGCCGCTGCCGTCCGGGTCGATCCAGATGCTCCCGGTCGACAGCAAGGTCGGCGTCGCCGGGGGCGCCGTCATCAAGGACGGCAAGTTTGAAATCGGTCGAGAGCAGGGGCTGATCCCCGGCCAGTATCGGGTGGTCATCAACAGCGGCCAGGAGGCCACCCCGCCCCCGTCCGGCGAGCCGCCTGGGCCCATCGCGGCGGCCGACGCGGCCAAAGAGATCATCCCCGCCCAGTACAATGCCCAGACGACCCTGACCGCCGACGTCAAGGCCGGCACGCCGAACACCTTCCCCTTCGATCTCAAGTCGAAGTGACCTGACGGACCCTCTCCGTCACCGCGCCACGACCTTCTCTCCCGACGGTCGGCGGGTCCTCCGCCGTCGCTCGATGAAGCGTCACGTCCCGGGGATGTCCCTGCGCGCACCGGCAGGCGATGTCAATCCTTCAACGTCGACCTCCCAGAGGAGCATTCATGAATCACCGGAAGCGTCGCGGTTTCACCCTGATCGAGCTGCTGGTCGTCATCGCCATCATCGCCGTCCTCATCGCGCTCCTCCTGCCGGCCGTGCAGGCCGCCCGCGAGGCCGCCCGTCGCTCGCAGTGCGTCAACAACCTCAAGCAGATCGGCCTGGCGGTGATGAACTACGAGAGTTCCAACACCTCGCTGCCCCCGGGCTGCAAGTTCCAGGTCTGGGGCACCTGGGCCATCTTCATCCTGCCGTACATGGAACAGACGCAGGTCTACAACTCCTGGAACTCGCTCGGGGACTACGGACTGAGCGCGGCCGGCGGCAACAGCGCCCTGCGTTACGGCGGGGCGATGAACACCACAGCGACCACCGCCCGGATCAACAGCTATACCTGCCCCAGCGACACCCGGAGCGCCCCGCTGGGCGGCATCCCGTCGTACAACTATGTGGCCAACTACGGCAATACCGCGATCACCAGCGTCGGCACCGCGACCTCGACCGCGCCGGCGCTGACCTACAACGGCTTCATGTACTCCGGCGCCCCGTTCAGCGACATCTACCTCGGGGCCGTGACCCTGTCCTCGATCACCGACGGCCTGAGCAACACGATGTATCACGCCGAGTGCATCGAGGGTCAGGACGGTCCCACCGGACAGCTCGACCTCCGCGGGTACATCCACTGGTGGGAGGGGGCGTTCTTCGAATCGTCACTCACCCCCAACTCGACCCAGCCCGACCAGATGCAGAGCTCGGGCTACTGCTACGCCAATTACCTGGGCAACCCGCCGTGCGTCGGCGGCACGACCAATTTCGTCCACGCGGCGAGGAGCCGCCACCCCGGCGGCCTCAACGCGGTCATGGGCGACGGCAGCGTCCGGTTCGTCAAGAACACGATCAACATCGCCACCTGGCAGGCCCTGTCCACCACCAAGGGCGCGGAGGTGATCAGCTCCGACCAGTATTGATCGTCACCGAGAGGTCGAAGAAGTCCAGACGAACCCGCGACGGATTCCAGGTCGACGGCGACCCGGCCCGTCGCGGGTTCTTCTCGTCGGCGGGCGGGGCCGGACTCAGCCCCGGACCAGGTCGAGCTGCATCCGGCGGATCGCGTGGTCGACGACCTCGACCACGGTGAACTCGATCCCGTCGGCCTTGAAGCTCTCTCCGGCCGAGGGGAGCCGGCCGAGGGCGTTGAACGCGAATCCGCCGACCGTCTGGAAATCGCCGTTCGTGGGGAGGTGGAGGCCGAGTCTCTCGTTCAGGTCTTCCACGGCCACCGTGGCGTCGACTTCGTACCGCGACCCGCCCAGGGCGACGACCGGGTCCTCGGGCGTGGGAACGTCGTGCTCGTCGTCGATCGGCCCGACCAGGGCCTCCAGGAGGTCTTCGAGCGTGACCAGCCCGGCGACGCCGCCGTACTCGTCGAGGACGATGGCGATCTGGCTCCGGCGGGCCCGGAGTTCGTTCATCAGGTCGTTGGCGTTCTTCGTCTCGGGCACGAAGTAGGCGGGGCGGACCAGCTTCCGGGGGACGATCGAGTCGACGTCGGCGGTCTCGGTCATGAGCGGGAACAGGTCCTTGGCGTAGAGGATGCCGAGGATGTCGTCGCGGTTCTCGCCGAACATGGGAATCCGGCTCAGGCCGGAGTCGCGGAAGGTCCTGGCGGCCTGGTGCGCCGAGGCCGTCGCGGGCAGGACGACCATCGAGATGCTCGGCGTCATGATCTCGGAGGCGTCGCGCCGGGTCAGGGCGACG
>JAJYDH010000363.1 GCA_021777685.1 Planctomycetota bacterium
CCCCGGCCCTCTCCCAGAGGGAGAGGGAGGCGGTCGGGCGGCGCGATTCCCGCTCCCTCCACCAGGTCGGCCCGGACCTCGGCCACGCCGTCGACGTCGGCCAGGGCGACCAGCTCGTCGAGGTCCCCCTCGGCGGCCAGCCAGACCCGGAACAGGCGGAGGTCCTCGGCGTCCTCCAGCTTCTCGGCGGCCGGCTCGGACGCCAGGATGCTCCCCCCGGCGGCCAGGCGGGTGAGGACCAGCTTGGCCTTCATGTCGGGCCAGGGCAGGTCCGGCTCGAACCGGATCGTCAGGCAGGCCGTCCCCTGCCGGGTTTCCGGCCCGGGCTCGGGCGGCCGGTCGGGGATCTGCCCGACGAGGACGGCCAGGGCCTCCAGGTCGACGTCGCTGCCGCCCTTCGAGCGGAGGTCCCGATGGTAGTCGCGGAGGGCGTCGAGGCAGCGGAAGCAGAGGTCGAGCGAGGCCCGGTCGAGCGTCCGCTTCTTGCTCCGGAGCTGCTCGAAGTAGGCTTCGAGGTGGTGGGTCAGGTCCTTGACCGGGCCGAACCCCAGGACCATCGACGACCCCTTGATGGTGTGGATCAGCCGGAAGGCGTCGCGGAGCGTGGGCTCGTCGGTCGGGGACCGCTCCAGCTTGAGCAGGGCGTCGCTCAGGCCGGCGATCTGCTCGTCGGTCTCGTCCAGGTAGTAGGGCAGCAGGCTTCCCAGGTCGAACCCCGACATCGATGGCCCTTTCTCGATCCGATTCGATCCAATCAGGCCGGCTTCTGGTAGAGCCAGGTCTTGAGCTTGGTCAGGGTGCCGAGCATGGAGAAGATCCCCTCGGTCGGGCCGACCACCAGGTATCCGCCCCGGGCCAGCGCGGCGAGGAGGTGCCGGACGACGGCCTGTTTCGAGTCGGCGTCGAAGTAGATGAGCACGTTCTTGATGAAGATGCAGTCGAACGGGCCGCCGTCGACCGGCTTCAGGAGGTTGTGGAGCCGCCATGTGACCATCGATCGGACCTCGGGCCGGAGGGTCCAGCGCCTGAGGGCGGGGTCGAAGTCGAACGACCGGTTCCGCTCCTCGGGCCCGACGAGGTGGACAGCCCGCTCGTCGAAGGCCCCGATCCTGGCCGTCTCCAGCGCGGCGCCGCTGAGGTCGGTCCCGAGGATCGAGACATCTCGCCCGGCGAGGGCCTGCCGGCCGGCCGCGACCTTGAGGGCGATCGAGTACGGCTCCTCGCCCGTCGCGCAGGCGGCCGACCAGATCCGGATCGGGACGCCCCGGGCCTTGGGCCGGCGGGCGGCCTCGGGCAGGAAGGTCTCGGCGAGCCACTGGTAGTGGTGGGCGTCTCGGTAGAAGTAGGTCTCGTTGGTGGTGATCGCGTCGAGGAACGCCGGCATCTCGGCCGGGCCGGCGGGCGAGGTCAGGTGGGCATAGTACGCCGGGAACGAGACGATGCCCGTCGCCCGGAGCCGGCGGCGGAGCCGGTTGGCGACCATCACCTTCTTGGTCGGGGGGATGCGGATGCCGGCGACCTTGTAGATCAGGTCGCGGAACCGCTCGAAGTCCCGATCGCCCAGCTCGTCGTCGGCCACGCGCACCTCGCTCGTTCGGGAAGCACGATCTGCCTCCCTCTCCCTCTGGGAGAGGGCCGGGGTGAGGGTCGTCGCCGGACGAGTGATCCGGCCGGGAGCCCGTCTTCCACCCCCTCACCGATGCGGCGCCCCTCACCCCCGGCCCCTCTCCCGGAGGGAGAGGGGAGGAAGCGAGGGAGGGCGCGGGCGAAACCTCACACCTTGAACCCGGACGTCACCTCCTTGAGCGTGGCGGCCTGGGCCCCCAGCTCCTCGGCGCTGGCGGAGAGCTGCTCGGAGCTGGATGCGTTGGTCTCGGTGATGGTGGAGACGTCCTGGATCGCCCTGCTGACCTCGGCGGCCGAGTCGGACTGCTCGGCGGTGGCCCGGGCGATCTTGGCGATGCTGGCGGCGGTCTCCTCGACCCCCTGGACGATCGTGGCCAGGCTCTGGCCGGCCTTCTCGGAGAGCTGGGCGCCGTCGGCGACGCGGCGGGTCGACTCCTTGATGAGGGCGGTGATCTCCTTGGCGGCGGCCCGGGAGCGCTCGGCGAGCTTGCGGACCTCGTCGGCGACGACGGCGAAGCCCAGGCCGTGCTCGCCGGCCCGCGCGGCCTCGATGGCGGCGTTGAGGGCCAGCAGGTTGGTCTGGCTGGCGATCTCGCTGATGACCTGGATGATGTCGCTGACCTGCTCGCTCGACTTGCGGATCAGGACCATCGCCTCGATCGCCTGGTCGACCGACTCGCCCCCCTGCTTGGCCAGGAGCGAGGTCCGCTCGGCCAGCTCGCGGGCCGAGCCGGCGTTCTGGTTGATCTCCAGGATCGCCTTGCTGAGGTGCTCGACCGAGGCCGACATCTCCTCGACCGTCGCCGCCTGGTTCTGCGAGGAGTCGCTGAGGTAGCTGGCGCTCTCGGCGACGACCCGGGCCCCCTCGGCGAACTGGTTGGCCGACTCGATCACCTGGCCGATGACGTGCTTGAGGTCGTTCGTCATCTCCCCCAGCGCCGCGCCCAGCCGGCCCATGTCGTCGTCACCTCGGACCTGCGCCTCGACGGTCAGGTCCCCCTGCGCGGCGGCCTGGGCGACCTTCATCAACTGATTGACCTTCGTCTCCATGTCCTTGGCGGCCTCGATCGCCTCCTGCCGGCGGCGGACCCGCTCCAGCCTCGTCGAGATCATCCGCCCGGCGCTTCGGAGCGTCTCCAGGCGGTGCTCGGAGAGCTGGAGCTTCTGATCGCTGACGAAGTCGAGGGCGCCCACCACGACGCCATCGACCAGGACCGGCAGTCCGATGGCCGACCGGAGCCCCGCCGCGTGGGCCGCGGCGACCCGGGCCGCGCCGGTCCGCTCGGGCATCTCGGTCAGGACCACCATGTCCCGGGTCTTCCAGACGGCCCCGAGCGGCCCTTCTCCCTCGCGATAGCGAGACTCGCGGGTCGTCCGGCGGAACGGCTCGGCGACGGAGCCGGAATCGGCGACGAACTTCAGGATGTGCTCGGCCGGGTCGACCTCCCAGCTCGCCCCGTAGGTCCACGCGAACGCCTCGCGGATCGTCTCCAGCGCCGCCAGGGTCACGTCGCGCTCGGTGGAGGCCGGGCCGATCGCCTGGAGGAGCTGGTTGATCGCGGCGGTGTCGGCGGTCATCTCGGCCTCGCGGACCTCGGCCTGGAGCTTCTCGGTCACGATGTCCCAGGTCAGCATCGGCCCGAGGTAGTTGCCCGACCGGTCCATGATCGCGCTGACGAGCAGGTCGGCTTGCTCGGGGCCGACCCGGATCAGGGCCCGGTGTGGCAGGTTCCTGGGGTCGGCCAGGAGCCGCCGCTGGTGCGCGGGGTCGCGGTGGAACATGTCGATCGACCGGCCCATCATCTCCTCGACCTTGCAGGGCAGATACTGCTCGATCCGCTTGAGGAGCCTGATGGTCGCCGGGTTCATGTAGCGGATGACGAGGTCGCGGTCGGCGAACATCATGCTGGTCGGGGCGTTCTCCAGCATCCGGGCCTGGCGGACCATCTCCAACTGCTCGGCCAGCTTGGTGATCTTGTCGGAGGCGAGCCGGGAGATCGCCCGGAGGGCGTCGAGCCGGTCGCGGGTGATGTCCAGCGCCTCGGAGGCGAAGAAGTCCATCGTGCCGACGACCTCGCCGGCCCGGAAGATCGGCAGGCAGACCGCGGCGCGGACGCCGGCCCGGCGGGCGACCGGGGCCCGGCAGCAGTCGGCCAGCTCGCCGATGTCGTCGACGTGGACCATCTCGCCCCGGTGCCAGGCCCGGCCGTTGAGCCCCTCGCCGTCGGCGAACCGGGCCGATCGCGTGATCCGGGCGAACTCGGCGTCGACCTCGCCCGACTCCATCGAGAAGACCAGCGCCTTGTGCTCGGGCGAGACCGTCCAGTACGACCCGTACGACCAGCCGAACTCGCGGCGGATGCAGTCCAGGGTCGAGCGGATGACCTCGTCGATCGTCTCGGACCGGATGATCGCCTCGACGGCGTCGATCATCGCCCGGGCGATCCCCTCCGTGCCGCCGCCGGGCGGGGGGGCGTCTGCCTCGCCGTCGAGGGGCCCGGACGTCTCGATCAGGAGGTCGTCGAATCGGGCTGTCCTGGCGAACCGGCCGGGCGACTTCTTCGGACCGAACCGGGGGCGGGTCGGCCTGGGCCGGCCGGGCTGGGGGCCGTTGGTGGGCGTCGTCGGTTCCACGTGTCACGCACCGCTTTCTGAGGGGCTCGACGGGGATGATGTCGCGACGGGGTGGGGGGCGATCGCGGCCGGGTCGAGATCCGCCTCGTCCTGGCCGAACAGCTTGTCGATGTCGAGGATGATCACCAGCCGGTCTTCCAGCCTGGCCAGGCCGGCGACGTACCGCCTGGACACGGCGGTCATCGCCAGGGGCACCGGCTGGATCTGGTCCGAGGCCACCCGGACGACCTGCGTGACCTCGTCGACGATGCAGCCGATGGTCTTGTCGTGGACGGTGACGACGATGGTCCGCGTCTCGTCGTCGAACGGCCGGGCCGGCAGCCCGAACCTCTTCCGGAGGTTGACCAGCGGGATCACCGTCCCCCGCAGGTTGATCAGCCCCTCGATCGAGGGCGGGACCTGGGGGAGCCGGGTGATCGGCTTCATCAGGATGATCTCGCGGATCTTGGTGATCGCGATGGCGTAGTCGGCGTCGTCGAGCCGGAACCCGACGAGCTGGCGGATCGACTGGTCCTCGCGCCGAGGCTCGCGGTCGGACGGATTGTGGCTCGACTGGGTGCCCGACATGGTGGCTTCACGCCCCGGGGTTCGACGATGGGGTCTCATGGTCGCCCCGGCCGTCATCGCCGGGAGGGGCGGCAAACTCCGCCGAGCTTGCCGCAACCCTAGCATATCATGAAAACGGCGAAGTGAGCGGGAGGACCGGCAAAGTCGGGATGGTCGAGGTCCACGGGCCGTGGAGCGTCCGCCGAGGCCGTCTATGAGATCTTGGGTAGGTCGGAGCGATTTGAGATCTCAGATCTGAAATCTCTGATCCCAATCCCTTCTCGAAGGCCCATAAGCTGTCTCAATGGCGTGCAAAGAACGGCAAAGCCCCCAGGGGGAGAGGGGGGCGGACAGCAGCCGCGGCCGTCGCCCCAGAACCGACGGCCGCCCGGCCCGTCCTCACACCGGCGGACGCTGTATCAAAACCATGTTGATATCATCGTGAGCCCGTCCCGGCGCGACGTGGCCGGCGACGGCGCGCTCGACCCGGTCGAGGATCTCGGCGGGGTCTCCGGCGGGGTCGACGGCCAGGGCCTCGATGATCTTGTCGGTGTTGAACATGACGTCGGCCGGGCTCATGGCGTCGGGCAGGCCGTCGGTGTAGATCAGGAGCGACTCGCCGGGGGCGATCCGGTCGGTCCCGCCTTCCAGGCCGGCCACCATCCCCACGCCGAGGAGGCCGGGGTCGGAGTCGAGCTGGCGGGAGCCGGACGGGCCGACCACGATGGCCGGCGGGTGGCCGACGCCGCCGAACTCGATCGCGCCGGTCATCTCGTCGAGGATCGCGGCGAACGCGGTGCAGAAGAACCCCTCGGGGAAGAACTGCTCGATCCCCGCGTCGAGCCCGGCGAGGACCTGGCCGGGGGCCAGGCCGGCGTTCATCAAGGGGCTGGCGATCGCCTTGACCACGCCCGAGAGCAGCGCCGAGTTGACTCCGTGGCCCGAGATGTCCGCGACCAGGATGCTCAGCCGGTTGCCGTCGAGCCGGACGATCTCGTAGACGTCGCCCCCCAGCTCGTTGGCCGGGTGGTAGCGGACGGCCATCCGGACCGCGCCCCGGGGCCTGGGGGCGGCGGGCATCAGCCCCCGCTGGACCTTCCGGGCCAGCTTCAGCTCCAGGTCGAGCTTGGCCTTGGCCGCCTCCAGCTCGCGGTTCCGGTCGGCCAGCTCCTTGCGGAGGTCGGCGATCCGGAGCTGGGCCCTGATCCTGGCGAAGATCTCCTGGACCTCGGCCGGCCCCTTGGGCTTCTCCATGTAGTCGTCGGCCCCGGCGTCGAGGCCCACGACCTTGCTCTCGGACGCGCCCAGGGTCGTGAGCATCAGGACGGGGATCTGGCGGAGTTGCGGGTCGGCCTTGAGGGCCTGGCAGAACCCCGGCCCGTCCAGCTCGGGCATCTCGTAATCGGAGACGATCAGCTCGGGCGACAGCTCGCGGGCCCTGGCCAGGCCGTCGAGGCCGTCGACGGCGGTCGAGACCTCGTATCCTTCCCCCTGGAGCAGGGCGCCGATCATCCGCCTCATCGTCGAGCTGTCGTCGACCAGCAGGAGCCGTCGGGCCATGATTCCATCTCGTCTCGGTCGTGGAACTTGCGAGGTCCGCCCTTCAGGATCGCCCCGTTGGGAGCAACAATCATGGAATCCGAAAAGTCGACCGGAGTCCAGGGAGTAGCCGGCCGGCAGGGGCCGGAGGGCGCGACCGACCGGCACTCCTGCAACGACGCACGTTGAGGGCCCTCTGCCTCCCTCTCCCCCAGGGAGAGGGGAGGAAGACAAGGCACGCGCCTGCGAGTTAACTAGTACACCGTCAGGTCTTAATTGGTGGGTCCGGGTGCCACGCGGTTCCGTACTCGGAACCCGTGCGAGAGACGCGGCTTGCGGCACGGGTTGAGTACAACCCGTGGCACCCG
>JAJYDH010000364.1 GCA_021777685.1 Planctomycetota bacterium
CGGAGGGGACGGTCGAAGGTCGATCCCACGTCGTTTGCCCCCTCACCCCAACCCTCTCCCGCAAGGGGAGAGGGGGCCAGACGCAAGCGGATTTCCACGGCCGAAGGCCGAATTGGACCCCCTCTCCCCTTGCGGGAGAGGGTTGGGGTGAGGGGTTCTGTCGCTTCATCCGCGACTATCGAATGCCCTGCCGGCCGGCCGTCGGTCCCTTGCATGTCACCATCCGCCCCGCGATAATCCGGGCCGGCACGCGGGCGCACGCTCGCCCCTGGATTCGATCGATGACCGGCGAGCGCCACCGATGCCCGACAGCCGAAGCGACAGCGAGCCGTTGATCGCGACCCCGCAGGCCCTCCTCGAACTGGTCGAGCATCTGAGGCAGGCGGGGCGATTCGCGTTCGACACCGAGTTCGTCTCCGAGGAGACGTTCGAGCCGGTGCTCTGCCTGGTCCAGGTGGCGACCGACTCGCGGCTGGCGGTGGTCGACCCGCTCAAGGTCGGGGACCTGACGCCGTTCTGGGACGCGGTGCTGGACCCGTCGCTGGAAGTGGTGATGCACGCGGCGGGCGAGGACCTGCGGATCTGCCGGCTCCGGACGGGGACCGTGCCGCGTCGGGTGTTCGACGTCCAGATCGCCGCCGGATTTGTCGGGTTCAGCTACCCGCTCTCGCTGGGGAACCTGACCTACCAGGCGCTCCGGGTCTCGCTCCTCGGCGGCGAGACGCGGACCGACTGGCGGCGCCGGCCGCTCTCCGAGGCGCAGCTCCGGTACGCGCTGGAGGACGTCCGCCACCTCCTCGACCTGGCCGACAAGCTCGGGGCCGAGCTGCACCAACTGGGGCGGGCCGAGTGGGCCGAGGATGAGTTCGACGGCTTCCTCCGCGAGATCGAGAACCGGTCCGAGGAGGATCGCTGGCGGCGGCTCTCGGGCCTGCACATGCTCAACCGCCGGGGGCTTGAGGTCGCCCGGCGGCTCTCCGAGTGGCGGATCGAGGACGCCAGGCGCTCGAACCGGCCGCTCCGGAGCGTGCTCCGCGACGACCTGCTCGTGGCGATCGCCAAGCGTCAGCCGGCGAACCGTCGCGACCTGGAGGCGCTCCGCGACTTCAACCGGCCGCACCTGTTGAGCAAGGCCGGCGAGATCCTCGGCGTGATCGCCGACGCCCAGGCCGTCCCCGCCGACGACCTGCCCGAGCCGGCCGAGCGCCACGACGACCTGCCGGGGATGGCGATGGTCGTCAGCCTCCTGTCCGCGACCCTCTCGCAGTGCTGTGCCCAGGAGCGGGTGGCCGTGGGGCTGGTCGGGGGCGCGAGCGACCTCAAGGACTTCGTCCGCTGGTATCTCGACGGCCAGGACGAGGCCCGCGCGCCGGAACTCCTCCGGGGGTGGCGGCGCGAGGTCTGCGGCGCGACCCTGCTCGACGTCCTCTCGGGCCGCCGGGCGCTCCGGATCGTCGACCCCGAGGCGGACGTCCCCGTGGCGCTCGACCCGGTGGCGGACGGGGAGCAACCCTCATGAAACGAGTCGTGAGCTGCTATTCCAACTCGTTCGGCCCGCCGGGCGTCCGCGCGGCCGTCGGAGGGGTCGCCGAGGCGGGCCTGTCTTACGTCGAGCTGGCCCTCCGGGCGCACGACTTCGGCGGGCTGGTCATCCCCGAGTCGGCGGTGGTCACCGAGAAGGCCGACGAGCGGACCGTGGCCGAATTCCGCGACCTGCTGCGATCGAAGGGGGTCGAGGTCAGCGGCTGCAACATCGGCGGCGCCGACATCCGGACGGCCGAGGGGTTCGAGCTGACCGCGCGGCGGCTCCGGTTCGCTCAAAGTGCCTTCGGGGCGCCGGTGGCGGTCTCGGGCGCGGGCCAGCCGACGAATGACGAGGAACGGCGGGTCGTGGTCGGGCACCTGAAACGGCTCGGCGACCTGGCGGACGAGGTGGGGATCGACCTCACGCTGGAGACGCACAAGGGGCCGACCCAGAACGCTCGGGCGATGCTCGCCCTGATGGCGGAGGTCGACCACCCGCGCGTCCGGCTCAACTTCGACACCGGGAACATCGCCTACTATAACCAGGGCGCGGACCCGGTGGCCGAGCTGGAGCAGGTCAAGCACCTCGTCCGGAGCGTCCACCTCAAGGACAATCGCGGGGGCTTCGAGGACTGGTATTTCCCCGCGATCGGCGACGGCGGGGCGGTCGATTTCCGGCGAATCCGCGAGATCCTCGACGGCGAGGGCTTCGCCGGCCCCTACACGATTGAGATCGAGGGGATCGGCGGCGAGCCCGAGCCGGGGCCCGAAGCTCGGCTCGACCGGGTGGCTCGGAGCGTCCGCCACCTACGATCGTGCGGCTACTTCGATTAAGATGGAGGGATGATTCCCTCCTCCTTGATCCTCCACGCGCTGCTCTGCCTCGGGCAGGCGACCACCCTCCCGCCGGGCGGGCGGCTCGTCGAGCCCCTGGACGCTCTGAGAGCGGGCGAGACGTACCGCGTCCAGGTCGCCTTGAAGGGGACGATCGGCGGGCGGGATCGGGCCACGATCACGCTGTCCTTGCCGGGAGGATGGCGGACCTCGAAGGCGCTGCATGCGGGCGACCCCGACTTATTCTTGCCGTTCCGCCCATCGGGAGATGGGAAGGGCTCGCTGACGGTCGAGGCCGACGACGCCTCCGGCCCTCTGCAAGTCTGGACGACCTGGGCCCGGCGGGACGTGCCCGAGGCCGACCGGCCGGCGGTCGAGGCCGAGCCGAACGACTCGTGGCGACAGGCCAACCCGTTGCGGATCGGGCGGGACGTGTACGGGTCGGCCGATGACGTCGATTACCTCGAAAACCCCGAGGAAGGCAAGGCTGGGCTCGACTGGTTCCGCTTCGAGGTTGAGGACGACTCGCCCACGCTTGTCTATTTTTATCTGGAACTGCTCGACCGCGACGTCTCGGCCAACCTCCGGGTCCACCGGCTCGACCCGGGCTCGGGCGAGGTCACGCCCTACCTGACCGGCAAGGACCCGATGGAGATCGTCCACGACCGCGAGCGCGAGCGGTACTCGACCCACCTGAGCCGGACCCTGGCGAAGGGGACGTACTTCGTCGAGGTCAACGCGAACCACCCCGATTACATCCTCCGGACGCGGTCGTACCCGATCCCGCCGCTGGCCGATCCGGCGCGTGCGGTCGAGGCGGGGCTGGATTACCTCCTCGAAGTGGGCGACGCCTGGTTCGCGCAGATCCCCCGAGAGGGGAACATCTTCGTCCGGTCGGCGAACCTCCACGACACCGCCACGCGCTGCACGGCCTGCCACGCTTCGAGTTTCCCGACCGAGGCGGCGCTGGTCGGCCACGCCGCCGGCTACCCGATCCGGGCGAAGGCGAGCATGCTCGACCTGACCGACCGGCTGGCCAATTCGCCGACGCCGCTCTACGGCGAGGACGGGCTGTACTGGCAGCGGTTCATCGCCATCCCGCTCCAGTCGCAGGGGAAGCAGGGGGGCATCCTGGTCGACTTCGACCGCCAGGTTTTGGGCCGAAAGACGCCCGAGGTCGAGCGGTTCGGGCCGTTCCTCCGGGCCGCCTGGAGAGGCCGACGCGACCTCCCGGCCGACGAGGTCAACGGCGTGGTCCCGCTCGACAGCAAGTTCGGCCTGGCCTGGCGCGACTGGCGGGTCCTCGACGAGATGACCCGACGGACCGGCCGGGTGGCCTACGCCCAGGCCGCCGACGCCATCGCCGACATCCTCGCCGACCCGGCCACCGACCGCCGGGTCGAGACCTTGCAGGACCGGATTCACCGGCTCCACGCCTGGTGGCTGATCGACAGGGATCATTTCGCCGGCCGGATCAAGGGCGAGGCCGACGCCCTGCTCGCCCTCCAGAACCCCGACGGCGGCTGGCACGAGGTCGACGGCAGGGCCGGCCCGAGCGCGGTCTATGCCACGGGCCAGCTCGCCTGGGTCCTGCTCAAAATCGGCTACGGTCGCGACGACCCGAGGATCGCCCGGGCGCTGGCGTACCTGCTCGGCCAGCAGCAGCCCTTCGGCGGCTGGTTCCAGACGACCACGCACGAGAACTTCCGGACCCCGATGCGCGAGACCCGCTTCGCCGTCGAGGCCCTGGCGCAGGCGTACCCTCGCCCCGGCGGGCCGCTGAAAGGTTGGGGGAACCGCGACGGCGGCGCGGCCCGGCTTCCTCGCGAGGGGCCGATGGTCGCCACGCTCGACGACCTGGAAAACCTCTGGGATGTGCCCGAGGCCGACCGGGCGAGGATCGTCCCGGCGGTCGTCCGGCTGCTCGATCGCGACGAGCCTTACATCCGAGCCCGCGCCGCCGCCTGCCTGGGGCGGATCGGCGACGCCTCGGCGGTCGGCCCGCTGGTCGGCCGGCTGGGCGACCCGTCCAAGGTCGTCTGGCAATCGGCCGCCTGGGCGCTCCGCAGGCTGGGCAACCGGGGGATGGGCGTCGATGCGATCAAGGCGGCGCTCGACAGCCCGGATGTCGCCACCCGGCGCGGGGCCGCGCGGGTCTTCGCGTACCAGTTCCCGGGGATGGACGGCCGGCTCGACCTGGCCGATCGTCTGATCGCCCGGACGGCCGACCCCGACCTCTGGACCCGGCTCCAGGCGCTCCGGACCCTCCGCCAGTGGTTCTACCGGTCGAACGACGCCGGCTTCCGCCGGAGGGTCGTCGACGCCTACCTCGCCCGGATGGCCGAGCCCGACGTCCCGGTCGTCCGCAAGGCCCTCTCGGAAGGGATGTACATCCTCCTCGACGAGAACCTCGGCGGCGGCGTGAGCCTCCAGAAGAACCTGGCGGCGCTGCCCGAGAAGTTCCGCCGGGTCGCCTTGAAGGGGCGCGAGGCGGTCGAGCGCGAGATCCTGCTCGGGCCGGCCCTGGCCGCGCTGGGGTCGGGCAACGCCCTGCAACGCGAGGCGCTGCTCCGGTCGTTCGACGGCTCGTTCTTCAAAGGGCGGACCTTCGCCCGCCGGCCGACCGGGATGATCGACGTCGGCAACGACCGCGAGTTCGGGTTCCTGTACGAGCCGCCGGGCGACGTCCTCGACCGGACGTTCGCGGCGCTCCTGGCCTCGGAATCCGGCCCCGAATCGCGTCGCCGGTCGATCCGGCTGGCGAGCTTCTTCCTCGTCCCCGGGCGGACGGCCGACGCCTCGATCCAGGCCGCACTCCTCAAGGGTCTGGGCGACCCCGACGCGGGGGTTCGCGACGCCGCGCGGGCGGTCGTCGCCGACGACCTGGCGCTCGAGGGGGCCGAGGACGACCCCGGCCGGCTCGCCCTGATCCGGGGTCTCCTGAAAAACAGCAGATCTGACCGGGCCGCCGTCGCCCGCGCGATCGCCCGCAACCCGGCCTTGCGGTCGAGGCCGGAGATCCTGGCCGAGTTCCGGTCGATCCTCGCCGAGACGGACGGGGCGACCGCGATCCTGCCTGCGCTCGGCCTCCCCGCGTTCGCCGACCCGGAAATCCTGCTCGCGATCTGCCGGGCGTGGCCGGGGGCGACCAGCCCCGCCGACCGGCTCGGCCTGCTCGAAGCCCTGATCGCGCGCTCAAGCCTGCTCGACTCCGACGAGCCCCGCGCCGAGGCCGTCGAGCTGCTCAAGCTCGCCGTCTCCGACCCCTCGGCCACGGTCCGCGAGCGGGCCCTGGGCGCGATCGGGTCATTCCCGAGGCTCCGCGAAGCGAAGGTCTCGAACGGGCTACTCCTGGCGGCGCTCGCCGACGACACGCCGGCGCTCCGACGGGCGGCGCTGGGGCTGGCCTCGGGCCGGCCCTCGTTCTGGGCCCGCCCCGACGCCCGCGAACGGCTGCTCGCGCTTTTGATCGACCCCGACATCCGGGTCCGAGGCGAGACGCTGGCCCTCGTCGAGCGACATCGCCTGATCGAGGGCCGACCGGGCGTCGCCCGGCGGGTCAAGGCGCTCGCGGGCGACCCCGCCCTGAAGGTCCGGGCCGACGCGGCGCTGGCCTTGCAGGGGTTCGAGCCCCGCGCCCTCGAGCCCGACGTGAAGCCCGGCCGCCCCCGGCTCCTGGGCCTGGCGACGTTCCGGGCCCGGATCAACCCGCTGCTCTACCGGGCCGGCGAGGACGGATACTCGTGCGGCCGGTGCCACGCCACGCATAACGTCCTGCGGATCGCCGAGGCCGGACCCGGCGGTGGGCTCGACGACGACTCGCTGATGATCAACTACCGATCCGTCCTCAAGGTGGTGAACCGGGGCGACCCGGAGTCCAGCCTGCTCCTCCGGAAGCCCCAAAGCCCGCAAGGGCAGGGGGGGCCCGACCCGTCGAGCCCGACCGGCCTGACCCACGTCGGCGGCCCTCGCTGGGAGGGGGCCGACCACCCGGCGACCCGGGCGATCCTCGCCTGGCTTTGCGAGTCCGACCCGAAATCCACCGATCCCGACCCTCGCCCGGCCGCCGACGGCCACGCCGCCGGCTTCGAGCCGGGCCTGGCGACCGACGGCGACCCGGACACCTACTGGCAGACCGAATTCGTCGGCGGCGACCCCGGCTATCCCCACGAGCTGACCCTCGACCTCGGCTCCCGCCGGAGGGTCGACGGCCTCCTCTACGTCCCCCGGCAAGACTCTTCGAAGGGCCGGGTGAAGGCGTACGAGATTTGCGTCTCGGACGACGGCCGGGCCTGGTCCGACCCCGTGTCGCGGGGGGCCTGGGCCGACGATCCGACCTTCAAATATGTTGCGA
>JAJYDH010000365.1 GCA_021777685.1 Planctomycetota bacterium
ATAGATCGTATAGTTCGTGATCGCTTCCTTCTTCCATCCCATCCCCTGCGCCGCCTTCGCCATACCAAAGACAGCATAGGAGTCCTCCGGAGCCACCTCGCTTGCCTCCTTGAAGCGGTCATAGGCCCCGAGGATCACCTCGGAGGGCTTCATCTTCTCGAAGGCGGCCCGGGACATCCTCGCCGCGATACTCTGGTCGACCCCGAATCCGTGGATGTCATCCGAGAGCTTGACGACGTTCTCGGATATCGACTTGAGGGCCGGGTTGAGGCCCGAGAGGGCGCCGATGTAGGCGCCCAGGTTCCCGAGCGTCACGCCGATCGACTTGGCGATGTCGGCGAAGACCTGGTGGATCGTGATGCCCACGCCGACGACGGTGTCGGAGAGGTAGGCAAACCCGCCGACGAAACCGTCGATCATCTGGTCGAAGAACTTCGAGTCCTTCGAGACGCCCGCGAACCAGTCGGTGAAGGCGTTGGCGACGAAGGTGACGGCCGGGGCGACGGCGATCGTCAATTGGTTGACGACGCCGTCGAGCGTCGATCCGATGGTCGCTAAGGCGGCGTTGGCCGCCTGGACCTTGGCGAGGTCGGCGGGGCTGACGGTGAACCCCGTATCCTTGGCCTTCTGCTTCAGGGCCTCGAATTCCCTCGCCCCCATGCCGAGGAGCTTGAAGAGCCGGAGCCCGGCCTCGCCGCCGATCTTCACCGCCGCGTCGGCCCTGGCCGCCGCGTCGGGGAGGGCCTCGAAGCCCTTCTTGAGCCGGTCGAACTGCCGGTCGGGAGTGAGCTTCGACAGCTCCTCGGCGCTCGTGCCGAGGGCGGCGAAGGCCCGCGCCGCCGGCGAGAAGGCATTGCCGATCGAGGCGTGGACGGTGTCCTTCAGGGACGAGAGGAAGGCGTTGAGGTCCTCGACCTGGGCCCCCGACGCCTTCGCCGCGAACTGGAGTTCGGTGAGCTTGTCGGACGCGATGCCCAGGGTCAGGCTCTCCCGACCGACCTCCCCGATCCGTTTGAGGCCCCCGGTCGCGAACGCGGCGCCGGCCGCGAGCCCGGCCGCCGCCAGGGCGGATGCCCCGGCGGCGAGCTTGGCGATGTCGACGACCCCCGCCTTCGCCTGCTTCCCGACGGAGGCCAGCCCGTCGGCGAGGGGTTTGAGCGGCGCCACGGCGCTCTTCCCGAGGTTGGCGAACCCCTTGCCAAGCTCGGACACGGACCGGGCCGCGAACCCGAACGGGCTCTTCGAGATGGCCTTCGAGACGCCCGCGTAGAACTTGTCGACGGAGTTAGCCGCCTTGGCCAGCCCCTTCCCGAAGGGGGTCGTGTCGGCCTTCAGGGCGACCGACAGGACCCTCACACGCTTGAACTCGCCCGCCATCACATTCCCCCTTCCCGAAGCCGCCCGACATCGCCGCGGCGGCCATGAAACGCGCCTTGACCTCGGCGAAGGACCGCCTCCGCTCGCGGGGCTTCTTGGTCCTCGGGAGGTATCTCTCGACGGCAGGCCTCGGCTGGCCCCGCTTCCAAACCAGCGAGTCGATCTTCGCGAGGATCATCGCGTTCTGGACCCACGAGTCGTCGAACCTCGTCTGGTCGAATTCCGACCATTCCAGGATCTCCGGCATGGTCATCCGATCCATCAACTCATACGCGGTCATGCCCAGCCGCTCCGCGAGTTCGAACGCCTTCCGGCGGAGCGGCTGGGTCAGGATTTTTCCTGGCGTTCGGCGTCCCCGCCGTCGCCCATCCTGTTGAAGGCGAGGGCTTCGTTGAAGAGGCGGAGGAGGACGGTCGGGCTCTTGCGGCAGAGGTCCTCGGCGTCGGCCTCGGCGAAGAGACGCCTCCCGTCGACGTCGCCGAGGGCGAAGGTCAGGAAGAGGGCCACGATCTTGTTCTCGTGGAGCGCATTCTTCGCCTCCTCGAAGGCGATGCCCTCGGAAACGCTGAGGGTCCTGAGTCGGACCGACCCTCCCCACTCGGGGACCTTGACCTCTCGGGTGGGCAGGTCGTCGGAAGCCAGGATGGCGTGCTTGTTCAGCGGCACTTTCGAAACCTCGTTTCTCGCGGGATGGGAGTTCCGGCCTACCGTCGTGATCAGGTGCCGGGAGTGAGGGTGACGGCGCCCGAGATCGCGATCTCGAAGTCGGCGGTCGGGGCGTCCTCGCCGGTGAAGTTGCCGGGGGTGAACTTGCTCACGAACCCCGAGAACGTGAAGTTGCTGCTGTTGGCCGGCGTCGTCGTGTCGTCGGTCAGCATCACCTGCCAGTCCTGCACGGCGCTGGAGGCGAAGAGGGTCGCGAGCTGCATGAAGCCCGTGTCCCCGGGGACGAGCCAGGCCGAGCCGGAGAACGTGCCGTAATCGGTCCGGCCGGACGTCTTGGCGACGGTCTTGATGGCGAGGACGGGAAGCGGGATGACGGTCGTCTCCCAGCCCGAGAACTCGCAGTCGTCGCGGACCTGGCCGATCGACGTGAAGGAGCTGCCGCCGGATGCCCTGGTGCCGAGCGTGATCCCCACGCCCGATTCGGGAGTCGTCGAGATGGCCATTGAGGCTAGATCCAGGTGCCTGGTTTCGAGGGTGGTTTGTCGAACGGTCAGAAGGTGAAGACGGGGTCTCGGACGATCAGGCGATACTCGACGGCCTCGTGATAGGTCCCCTGGTCGGTCCCGGGGACGTTGGGCTCGTAGAGCACGACGCGGGATTCGAGGCGGGAGGACGAGACGTAGCTCGACCCCATCGGGCCCCGGAAGCCGTGGAGGAGTGCCCGGAGCGAGATCTGCATCCGGGCCGCTTCCAGCCTGTCTGTCGACCAGCAGTCGAACTGATAGGTCAGCCTGGTCAGGCCCGCCGAGGGTCCCGCGAGAAGGTAATAAGGGGACTCGGCGACGAGGCCGAACGAATAGCAGGGCACCGCCCCGAGCTGGGGGACGTGACCGGGATAGGCCGGGAAGGGGAGCGACCCGCCGAGGTACGCGAGGAGGTCCTCCTCGAAAGTGGCCGGCGGCTCGGCGGCGGCCGCCCTCCTGCGCCTGAGTGTCGCGATCGTGGCCATCGGCCCCCCCCTCAGTCGACCTGGACTGTGTCGCCGGCCGTCGCCGCGACGACTCCGGCGGTGGCCCCGAAGCTCAGGGTCAGGTTGCCCCCGGCGACGGATGAAGACGTGACGGTGACGACCAGCCCCTTGTTCGAGCCCGACGTCCACGCGAGGTATCGGGGGACGCCCGAGGCATAGGCGTTGGCCGTCGCGTTGAAGACGGTCCCCGAGCCGGCCGAGATCGTCACCGAGGTCGTGGTGGCCGAGACGACCGTGCCGGTCAGCGACTCGGCCGAGGGCCCGGAGCCGACCAGCGTCCCCGTCTCGGTCGAGCCGGCGAACTTGTAGGTCGTCCCGGCCTCGACGTGCGAGGCCCCCGGGTCCGTGTAATTGCCCGTGATCGGGTCATAGGTGCCGGTCGTGGCCGAGGCCGGGCCGAACGTCACGGCCGCCTCGACCTGGCCGGCGGTCGGCAGGACGACATTGCCCGTCGTCGCGTCGACGGCGATCCCGGAGAGGACCTGGCTCGCCGTCGGGACGTGGCACGTCCCGGTGAGGCTGGTCCCGGCGATCTCGTAGGCGGTCCCCGATCGGACGTTCGCCGTCCCCGGGTCGGTGGACGTGCCGCCCAGGGCCGACTGGAGTTGCGGGGCCAGTGCCGCCGCCGCGTAGGCGTGGCCCTCGGCGTCGAAGTGCGTGACGTAGCCGTTGGAACTCTCGATCGCCACCGAGATATCGTGCCCGATGTCGAGGATATGCACGTTCGCGTCGGACGGATTCGCGGCCTGGTAATTGGCCACGCCCGACTGGATCGCCGACCAGCAAGACGCGGCCGAGGACGCCGACATGCCACCGATATCGACCACGCCCGTGTAGCTCGCGAAGAATCTGAGGATGCACAGGGCCGCCCCCGGGGCCGCCGTCCTCGCGGCGGCGAGCCACCCCGCGACGGACGCGGTGATGTCGGACGGCGGGTAGGTGGTCAGGTTGAACGCCTCGTTGGTCCCGAAGTTGACGACGATCGCGACCGGCTCCTGCCCGGTCCCGCCGTAGCCGCTGACGTGGCCGGCGGAGTCGAGAATCGAGGTCGAGCCGTCGATCTTGTCCCACCGACTGCCGCTCTCCGAGTAGACGCCGGCGGAGACCGAATACCACGGGGGCACGCCCCCGGCCCCGGTGACCAGCCACCCGTTGCCCCCGCACGCGGAGATCGAGTAGTCGCGGCCGATCCGGTCCAGGGCCACGCCCAGGAGGTAGCTGTAATCGGTCGAGTTGGCGACCACGACCCCCTCGGTGAGCGAGTCGCCGACGATCTGAACCCACGGCCTTGCCGCCCTCGCGGCCACGGGGGTCGAGCTGGAGTCCACCGTCAGGCCCGCGTCGGTGATGGCGCTGCCGTAGTCCCAACGGTTCGCTTGCTGCGTGGTCACGTCCAGGAGATAGACCAGCGTGTATGTGCCGGCCGCCGGGACGGTGATCGGGATCGAGCCGGACGAGGGGACCGAGGTGCTCCCGTACACCCCGTTAAGCCAGTACGTCAGGGTCGAACCGGCGGTCGGGTTCGTCACGGCGAGGGACGCGGTCGGGGAGCCGGACGTCGTGCTCCAGCTGTAGATCCGCCACGCGCCGGGATACCAGGACTTGCGGGCGGTGCCCCCGGCCCGGCCGCCGGCGGCGTTGACCCAGTTGCCGGGCGATTCGAGGCTCGCGGAAGAACTCGGCGAGATCGTGACCGGCGGAAGGACGACCGTGACCGACACCGAGGCCGTGTGCGTGAGGCTGTTGGCGGAATCGGTGGCCGTCGCCGTCGCCGTCGCCGTCGCCAGCGGTGCCGAGGTCGCCGTGAGCGTGAGGGTCGAATCGACCGTCCCGCCCCCGGTCAGCGTGGCGGGCGAGAAGGACCCCGTCACGCCGGTCGGGAGCCCCGACACGGACAGGGTGGCCGTGCCGGTGTACCCGCTCTCGGCGAGGATCTGGACGGGGACGGTGGCCGTCCCGGTCTGCTCGACCGTGGCCGGGCCCCCCGACTCCAGGTAGAAGTCGGGCGAGCCGGCGACGTCCGTGAAGCTCCGGAGGTGCGTGTAATACCCGGAAGTCGTCGTCGGCCCGAGCCCGGAATAGCCGACGCTCGCGGCGTAGGTCGAGTCGGTCGCCGTGAAGCTCCCCAGGAGAGTCCCCGAGAGGAGCAGCCCCCCGGGCGTCACGGAATACAGGTTGAATGATATGTTGTTGCCGACGATCGACACGTCGGCGTCGTAGGAAGTCCCGGCGGCGAGCGGCTGAGTGGGGTTGGACCCGCCGGTCGCGGTCAGCCCCGTCAGCCCGGAGCCGACCGCGTACCCCCTCATCGTCTGGGCGGTGCCGAGCCCGAGGATGTAGCCGTTGTATGTCCCGGAGTTGAGGAAGCAGCGAGCCCAGAAGTAGACCCCCGCCGCTTCATATGTGAATCGGCAGACGATCCGGGTGTCGGCGAGGGCACCGCCCTGGGTCAGGAGGAGCGGGCTCTCGTAGGACGCCGTGACGACGACGAGGTTCCCGGCCCCGTCGGTCTTCCAGGCCGAGGTCGGGTCGGACACCCCGGAGGCGACGAGGGGAGGGCCCGAGGCTGCCCCGGAAGGGACATAGTCGAGCAGCACATTCCAGCTTGACATGGTTCGGTTCCGCGCTCGGGTCAGGACGTGATCGTGAACGAAGCCTGGATCGGCTTGCCGGACAGGGCCTTGACGATGGCGGCGGCCAGTGCCGACGGGAGCGGGGTGGCGTCGTCGCCGCCGACCATGAGGGCGGCGAGCTGGGCGACCACGATGTTGCCGGGCTCGGCCTCGTTGATCCGGCCGACATCATGGACGGCGATCGTGTAATCGCCGTCGCTCCAGGAGCCCGTGACGGCGTCCGGGAGCGTGAGCTTGTACTGTCCGGCGAAGCTGCCCGCGCTCTCCGGCAGGGCCAGGATGGGCGTGGCCGGCGACGCGGCGAACGTGCCGCCGGTGCCCGACGCCCCGGCGGCCGGCGGCGGCGAGAAGTCATAGGACATCCCGTCGGCCAGCCGCTCGACCGAGATGCCGAGCTTGTTGCCGGACGGATAAGCGAAGCGGACCCGGAGCGGCATCGGTTCACCCTGTCGTGGTGGTTGAGGGGCGGGGACGCTCGGCCCGCTCGATGTCGAAATTGCGGGCGGCGTCGTCGAACACGAGATCCAGGTGTCGCGACTCGATCTTGCATGCCCTGATGCGAAGGACGTCGCCGGACCTGTGCGTGATCTCGATCCACTGGCCTTCTTTACGCCTCAACACGAGCATGGCGATCCTCCAGGAAGGTCCGGGAATGGCCGACGATCCGCGAGATTTCCGGCTGGGAGCATCCCATCCGGGCGGCGGCCTCGGCCTGATTGAGCCCTTCGAGGCAGGTCAACCGGAGGGCGGTCGCGTTGGGGGCCGGGAGCCGGCCGAGGAGATCCTCGGCGCCCTCGATGCCGTCGACCTCGGGCGACGCCGGTATCCGGGCCACGTCGAAGGTCCGGTCGATCGGGACACCTCGGGCCTTCGCCGCCCGAGCGGGCAGGAGGAAGTCCCGGAGCCGGATCTGGACCGTCCAGGCCAGCCACGGTTCGAAGGCCGGTGCCCTGGCCGGGTCGAATCGCCGAGAGGCGCACCAGATGGCGTCGAGCGCGAGGTCCCC
>JAJYDH010000366.1 GCA_021777685.1 Planctomycetota bacterium
GGCAATCCGGCCAGGTCCGTCCGGGATATTATCGCGAGTAGGACAATCGGCTAACACACAACCTCCGCGATGGCGAGCGGATTTCCCGACCGACCGCTCCACTTGGCCCGGCAAAGCCGACCAGAACGGCCCGCGAAGTCGCCGAAAAGGGGCGAAAACGGCCCGATTTCGGGCCGAAGTGGGCCCGGAATCGACGAAAATCGGCCGAGAATCGCCCCTGAAATCTCACTTTGCGGGACAGACCAAAAACACGGTCGTCATGGAGCAGGCAAGACGGGTAGGCTGGGTCGAGACCCGGCAAGGACCCGGTGCTGGGTCGAGATCCAGCCTACCCGGCTCATTCAACGGTATTGGGTCGCGACCCGGCCTACCCGACTATCGACCTGGCGCGTCGCGGGGCTGGCGACGGTGTCGAGCCAGCCACTCGTACAGTTGCGAAAACGGAAACGGGGACATTCAATCGAACGGAAACGGGGACATTCAACATTTCGAGTCCATTTCGCCTACTTTCGCACCTCCGTCACCCCTCGTTCCTCGGCTTTTTCAGGTCTGGATGACGCCGTCATTGGACGCCGGCCAGTCGCCGGATGTCCTTGATCAGCAGGAAGAGGTGGAGCGGATCGGTCGGCGAGGGGATGAACCCGAAGTGCTCGTAGAAGGCCCGGGCGGGTTCATCCTTGGCGTGGACGGCGAACGCTCGAATCCCGGCGATGTCGGCCGCCTGGAGCGTCCTGCGCATCGCGTCTTTGAGCAGTCCCGATCCCAGCCCTCGGCCTTGCCAGGCCGTGCTCACGGCGAGTCGGGCCAGGAGCATGATCGGGACCGGGTGCCGGGCGAGGCCCCTGGTCAGCCGATCCGGGGCGCCCTCGTGAGCGACCTCGCCGACCGCCAGCGAATAGTAGCCGACAACCAGCTCCGATGAGGCCGCGACATAGGTCCGCGCGGCCCCGGCGTTCTGGTTCGTCAGGGCGAATCGGACGAGGAATCGGTTGAGTTCCTCCCGACCGCAGTCGAAGCCGGCGAGGTCATGGTCGGCCCGGAGCTTCTCGATCCGGGGCGACTCGCTCACTCCTCCGGGCCGCGTTCGAAGACGCTCGGCTCCCGGAACAGGCGTTCCAGCCGAGGGAGGTCGCGCGGCGGGGCGTCGAGCGCCTCCAGAAACGCGGCCCATCGCTCGGCATCGAGGCCGAAGCGCGTCCGGCCGGCGAGCGTTTCCTCCGCCCGGACCAGGGCGCTGTCGAGGACGAATTCGCTGACCGACCGGTGAGACGCCAGCGCCGCGGCCTGGAGCTTCCGCTTGGCCTCGGGCGAGAGTCGGAGATCGAGCTTGGCCGTCCGTCCGGATCGTTGGGGCATGACCCCCTCCCTTTCAGACTCACGATAACAGATTAGCCCGACAATGTCACGACAAGCCCATCCGAGGCCAGGGTCGACCCTGCCGGCCGGGCCTCGTACAATGGGGCGGTCGAGGGCATGCGGGAATCGTAACGGGCCGGGAGGGCGGGGCATTGGCGGTGGACTTCTCGGCGGCGAAGCCCCGCCAACTGATCGTCCTGGGGAGCGGGACGTCGACGGGCGTGCCGGTGATCGGCTGCGAGTGCCCGGTCTGCCGGTCGGACGACCCCCGGAACAGCCGGACCCGGTGCAGCGTCCTGCTCAGGCTGCCGCTCGGGAACCTGCTGATCGACACCTCGCCCGAGATGCGGCTGCAACTCGTCCGCGAGCGGGTCGGCGTGGTCCACGCGATCGCGTACACGCACCACCACGTCGACCACCTGTTCGGGCTCGACGACGCTCGGATGTTCCCGACCAAGCTGGGCGGGCCGGTGCCGATCTACTGCGAGGGGGAGACCGAGGAGACCATCCGCCGGGTCTTCCACTACGCCTTCGAGGAGCGGGCGCTCGGGTTCCCGGCCGGGGGCGTGCCGAAGCTCGCGTTCGAGCGGATCGGGCCGGGCGTGCCGTTCGAGGTCCTCGGGCAATCGGTCCTGCCGATCCGGCTGGACCACGGCCGGTTCAAGGTCCTGGGGTTCCGGGTCGGCGACCTGGCCTACTGCACGGACGTCAGCCAGATCCCCGACGAGAGCTGGCCGCTCCTCGAAGGGCTGGACACGCTGATCCTGGACGCGCTGCGGGTCGAGCCGCATCCGACGCACTTCAACCTGGAGCAGGCCCTGGCGGCGATCGGGCGATTGAAGCCCCGGCGAGCCTATTTAACCCATCTCTCGCACACGCTCGACCACGCCGCGACGGAGGCCACCTTGCCCCCGCGCGTGGCTTTGGCCTACGATGGGCTCTCGCTGGAGTTTTGACCGTCGGCGGCCCGGACGGGCCCCTCAATCGCGACAGGAGCCGAGCCGCGATGCCTCCCGACCCCTCGCTCGTCGCCCGCCTTTCCCAGGCCGGGCAGGAGCACCTGCTGCGTTGGTGGAACGACCTCGACGACCGGTCCCGCGATCGCCTGGCGGCCGAGGTCGAGACGATCGACCTGGCCGAGGTCGACGCTTTGTTCCGCCAACTCGTCAAGGAGGACTCGGCGCCCTCGGCCGGGCGGGTCGGCCCGGTGGAGGTCGACCGCCTGCCCCGGACCGACGGCGAGCGCGTGGCCCGCCGGCACGTCGCGGCGGTCGGCGAGAAGGCCCTCGCCGCCGGCGAGGTCGCCGTGGTGATCGTCGCCGGGGGGTCGGGCACCCGCCTGGGGTTCGACGGCCCGAAGGGGACGTATCCGATCGCGCCGGTCTCGGCCGCCAGCCTGTTCCAGATCCACGCCGAGAAGGTGGTCGCGCTCTCGCGCCGGCACGGGCGGATGATCCCGCTCTACATCATGACCAGCCCCGAGAACTACGGGGTCACGGCCCGGTTCTTCGAGGAGCACGGCAACTTCGGCCTGGCCCACGTCCGGTTCTTCGTCCAGGGGCAGATGCCGGCGGTCGACCGGGAGTCGGGCAAGATCCTGCTCGCCGAGAAGGGGCGCGTCGCCCTCAGCCCCGACGGCCACGGCGGGACGCTCTACGCCCTGGCCTCGCCGGGCAAGAGCCCGGTCGGGAGCTGCCTGGAGGAGATGCGCGAGCTGGGCGTCCGGACGCTGTTCTACTTCCAGGTCGACAACCCGATGGTCAAGATCGCCGACCCGGCGTTCCTCGGCCTCCACCGCCAGGCCGACGCCGAGATGTCGTTCAAGGTGATCGAGAAGATGGCGCCCGACGAGAAGCTCGGCGTGGTGGTCCGGGTCGACGGCAAGCCGCAGGTGATCGAATATTCGGACCTCCCCGCCGAGCTGGCCGAGCTGCGCGAGCCCGACGGCGGCCTCCAGCTCTGGGCCGGGAGCATCGCCGTGCATGCCCTGGAGCGCTCGTTCGTCGAGCGGCTGGTCCGGGGCGACTCTCGCCTGCCGTTCCACAGGGCGATCAAGAAGGTCGCGTTCGTCGACGACAACGGCGAGGTGGCCAGGCCCGACACGCCCAACGCCGTCAAGTTCGAACGGTTCATCTTCGACGCCCTGCCGATGGCCGAACGCTTCGCGCTGGTCGAGACCGACCGGACGGTCGAGTTCGAGCCGCTCAAGAACGCCACCGGCCCCGACTCGCCGGCCACGGTCCGCCAGAGGATGAGCGACCGGTTCGCCGACTGGCTGGAGGCCGCCGGGGCGAAGGTCGAGCGCCGGTCCGACGGCTCGGTCCCCTTCGGCATCGAGATCAGCCCGCTCTACGCCCTCGACGCCGCCGAGTTGAAGGCCAAGCTCCCGCCCGGCCTGGTGGTCGAGGGGCCGTTGCACCTGAAGTGAGTGGGACCGATGGACGAGCCGATCTCGGCGCGATACGTGTGGGACGCGGGGGCGATGACCGAGGCGCTGGCGGCCCATCAACGCCAGCCGCTTCCTCGGCGATGGATCGTGTTCCGGGTCGTCTATCTCCTCGCGTTCTTCGTGGTGTTGATCGTCCTCCCGGCGTCGCTCGCGGTGGATTCCACCAGCCCCCCGGAATCTCGTCGTAACGCCGTCCTCGTCCTGATCATGGCCTGCTCGTTCTTGAGCTGGTTTGTGATCGTCGTCCGCAACAAGCGGTACTTGGGATATAAGGTCCGGAAAGCGTTCCGATCGCTGCCGAATCAGGCGGAATTCGTCGAATGGACGGTCGCCCCGGGACAGATCTCCACGCGGACCTCGCTCCGAGCCTCGACCATCCTCTGGCCCCTGTTCATCAAGGTCGTCGAGGCCCCGAAAGGGTTCCTGCTCTATCAGAATATGCAGGTTTTCAACTGGATACCGGGCCACGCCTTCGCCTCGGCCGCCGAGCTGGCCCGGTTCGCCGAGCTTGCCAGGGCGAAGGTTCCGAATTACGTTGTGCTCGGCGAATGCCGGTTCCCGGTCAAGCCCGAGCCGGTCGGGCTGGATGAACTCTGAGACGATGTCTGGATTTTTCTTTCAGCCCCGGAGGGGCGACCGTCAATAGCCCAGGGTGAAACCCTGGGACATGTCATGCCCCCGAATACCATCGAGCCCTGGAAGGGCGACAGTCCGCCCCGGACCCGAGCAGACGGTCGCCCTTCCAGGGCTTGAATCTCTTGCACCGGCGACGATCCCCAGGGTTGCACCCTGGGCTACTGACGGTCGCCCCTCCGGGGCTGCAAGACTCACGATGGCACGCGATTTCCCGGCCGAGACGATCCCCCAAGGAATGGAATCACCAATGCTCCACGCGGTCGTGATGGCCGGAGGCAGCGGCACCCGGTTCTGGCCCAAGAGCCGCCGCAATCGGCCCAAGCAGTTGCTCCGCCTCTTCGGCGACGATTCGATGCTCCAGCAGACCGTCGAGCGGATCGCGCCGATGGTCGCGCCCGACCGGACGTGGATCATCACCGGCGCGGACCAGGCGGCGGGCGTCCGCTCGCAGTTGCCGAGCTTGCCGACGAGCAACGTCGTCGCCGAGCCCTGCCCGCGCGACACCGCCGCGTGCATCGGCCTGGCGGCGTCGATCATCGCCAGGCAGGACCCCGACGGCACGATGATCGTCCTGCCGGCCGACCACGTCATCCGGCCGCCCGAGAAGTTCCGCGCCACCGTCCAGGCGGCGCTCGCGGTCATCGACGACGACCCGACCGCCTTCGTCACCTTCGGCATCAGGCCCACCCGGCCCGAGACCGGATACGGCTACATCGAGCGCGGCGAGTCGCTGGGCACCCCCGACGGGATCGCCCTGCACAAGGTCGTCCAGTTCCGCGAGAAGCCCGACCGCGCGACCGCCGAGCGGTTCGTGGCCGAGGGGCGGTTCGCCTGGAACTCGGGCATCTTCGTCTGGAAGGCCCGCGCGATCCTCGACGCCCTCGCCACCCACCGGCCCAGGCTCGCCGAGTCGCTCGACCGGGTCCGCCGGGCGCTCGGGACCTCCGACGAGGCCCACACCATCGCCCGCGAATACCCGGCGATGGAGAAGGTCCCGATCGACAAGGCCGTCATGGAGAAGGCCCCCAACGTCCGGGTCCTGGAGGTCGTCTACGACTGGAACGACGTCGGCGACTGGCGGGCCCTGGCCGAGCTGGTCGAGCCCGACGCCCGGGGCAACACGATCCAGGGCAAGGTGGTGCCCGTCGAGACCTCCGGGAGCATCATCGTCGCCGACGACGGCGGCCTGATCGCCACCCTCGGCGTCGAGGACCTGGTGATCGTCCAGTCGCTCGGGGCCACGCTCGTCGCGAGGAAGGACCAGCTCGACAAGCTCAAGGGGCTCGTCGAGGGGTTGGACGGGGCGGGACAGGGATCATATCTGTAATATGTAGGGTGGGTCGAGCCTCGGGCGAGCCCCACCAAACCGACGTCTCCCCGCCATCGACCACCGTATCATGCCCGAATATCGCCGGAATTTCGTCCCGGGCGGCACCTATTTCTTCACGGTCGTCGCCCACGAGCGGAGGCCGATCTTGACCACGGAGATTGGCCGATCTTGCCTCCGTAAGGCAATCGCCGACGAGAAGAGTCAACGCCCTTTCGACCTCATGGCCTCGGTGCTCCTGCCCGATCATTTGCACGCGATCTGGGCTCTATCACCCGGCGACTCGGATTTCTCGACCCGATGGGCGAGGATCAAATCGAACTTTTCCCGTTTGTATCTACAAGAAGGAGGCCGGGAGGGAATTTCGACCTCCTCGCGCGAACGACATTCCGAACACGCGATCTGGCAACGACGCTTCTGGGAACATACCTGCCGCGACGAGGAAGACTTGAAGCGGTGCGTCGATTACCTTCGTTGGAATCCGGTCAAGCACGGGCTGGTCGAGAGCGTCGGCGAATATCCGTGGTCGTCGTTCCATCGATTCGTGCGCGAGGGCGAGTATGATCCGGGGTGGGGTGCCGAAGTCTCGTTCCCCGGCGTGATCGGGGCGGCCTGGGAATGATCCGGATTGGTGGGGCTCGCCCGAGGCTCGACCCACCCTACATTTGACATGAGGATCTTTGACGTGACCATGACCCGCGTGCTCGGGCTCGATTTCGGGACCAGGCGCGTGGGCGCGGCGGTCAGCGATCCGGGGCGGTCGATCGCCACGCCCCTGGAGGTCTACGAGCGCCGGAACCCGGCGCTCGACGCCAAACACTACAAGGCCCTCGTCGTCGAGCAC
>JAJYDH010000367.1 GCA_021777685.1 Planctomycetota bacterium
AGCCTGTCTTGCTCGCAGTCGGTGATCACCCTGCTCCGCCGCGACTTCGACCAGGGGCTCGGCCTGGCCGGGGCCGGGTCGCTCTACGACGCCGCCCGGGTCGTCGGCGACCAGGTCCGCCGGGTCTCGGACATGGACCGCAAGGCCCTGGAGCAGGATGAGTTCAAGTTCAACGTGCATTTCATCCTGGCCGGGCAAATCCGGGGCCAACCTCACGGCCTCTACATGATCTACCCGCAGGGGAACCCGCTCCAGGCCACCGAGGATTCCCCGTTCCTCCAGATCGGCGAGTGCAAGTACGGCCGGCCGATCCTCGACCGAGGGGTCCGCTTCGAGCGGACCACCCTGGACGACGCCGCCCGCTACGCCCTCATCTCGCTCGACTCGACGATGCGCTCGAACGTCACCGTCGGGCCGCCGATCGACCTGCTCGTCTACTCGAAGGACGAGCTGAAGGTCTCCCGCTACCGCCGGTTCGCCGCCAAGGACCCCGACCTGATCGCGGTCCACGCCCAGTGGGAGACCGCCCTCCGCAAGGCCGTCCAGGAACTCCCCCCCGTCCGGTTCGGCGAGCCGGGCCCGGAGCCCTCCCGGCCGCTCGCGACGTAGGGGAGGGAACCCGACCGGCCCCTCAAAGGTAGCCCAGGTCCGCCAGGCGTTGCTGGATCGCGGCGTCTTCTTCCTCGGTATAGGCGGCGGGGACCGGCTCCGAGGCTTCCGGCCCGGCCTGCGTGCCCTCCGACCGAGAGGGCGGCGGGACGACGGCCGGGTCGAACAGCTCGGAGAGGACGCGGCCGTCCATGTCGCCGGGGACGGGCACGCCGAGGAGGTGCAGGACCGTCGGGGCGATGTCGAGCAGGTTCGCCCCGCCCAGGCTCGCGCCCGGGACGACGGCGGGGCCGCTGGCGATCAGCACGCCTTCCATCCGGTGGTCGCCGGTCGGCCCGAACGAGGGGGAGATCAGCTTGTTGGTCGTGAAGTCGTGCAGGCCGATCGTCCGGTATCGCCAGTCGCGGAGGACGACCGTCAGGTCGGGGGCGAGGTGGGCGTGCGGACCCTCGTAAAGCTCCTCGCGCTCGAGGACCTTCTCGACCAGCGGCTCGCCGGTCTCGGGGTGGGGGATCGCCATCAGGCCGGCCTTGAGGTCGTCGAGAAGTGAGCGGACGTCTTCGGGCTCCACGCACCCCTGGGGCTGCCGCCCCTTCCGGTTCACGAAGATCTGGCCGAAGTTCCCCTGCGAATACGCCCGGGTCTTCGACCAGTCGATGTGCCGCTTCGAGAGGAAGGCCGACTCGGCGACCCGCTCCAGGCCGCCGGTCTGCTTGCCCCGGAACCGGCCGACCCGCTGCTCGGCCAGGCCGAGGCGGACCATGAGGTTGTAGAACCACTCGGGCGTGACGCCCCGGTCGTAGAACCACTTCTTCTGCTTGACGTAGAACGAGTCCTGGAGCGCGATGTCGCCGCGGCCGAGCAGCCAGACGTTGAAGTTGACGTACCACTCGATCGGCCCGAAGCCGTGGTCGCTGATCAAAAGCAGGGTCGTGTCGGGCGGGAGTGCCGCTTCGATCTCGCCGACCCCCTGATCGAGCCGCTTCCAGAAGTCGACATAGCCGGCCCGGATCGCCGAGAGGTCGCGCCCCTTGGCCTCGCGGTGGGTCGGCTCCCAGGCGTGCCAGAGCTCGTGCTGAATGCGGTCGGTCGCCATCAGGTCGAACATGAAGAGGTCCCAGGGGCACCGCTTCATGAGGAACTGCACCGCCTTGAGGTGGTGGTCGAGGAACTCGGTCAGCTCCTTCAGGGCCCCGGCCTCGTTCCCGCCGTCATGGACGGCGGTCGACCAGGGCCGGTAGGGGCCGATGGCCTGCTCCAGCTCGGCGAAGATGGCCGGGTCGCTGGCGAAGTCCGGGGCATCCGCCGGGCTGAGGAAGTCGCCCAGGTAGAACCCCGGCGCCGGCCGAGGTGGGTAGCTCATCGGCACCCCGCCCGCGACCGTCGCCTTGCCGTGCCGGCCGGCGACCTCCCAGACCAGCTCAGTCTGGATCGCCCTCGACGAGTTGACCCGCCCGTGGAGCGGGTTGTGCGCATATTCGAGGAACTCGAAGACGCCGTGCTTGCCCGAATTCTTCCCGGTCATGATCCCGGTCCAGGCGACCGGGCTGAGCGGCGGGAAGATCGAGCCGAGCGTCCCCGAGGCACCCTGGCCCATCAACCGGGACAGATTCGGAAGATCCCCCGCCCCGGCCAGAGGCCCGAGCAGATCCCAGGTGGCCCCGTCCAGGCCGAGCACGAAAACCTTCATCGACCCCTACCCTTCCCCAGACGATTACGCCCGTGGCATCTCGACCTTGCCGATCGCGTCGATTCGTCGCCCTACCACTCTACCCCAGGATTCAATCCGAAGGCGATGCCGGTTCGTTGCCATTGCCCGCAGGTCGCCCAATCCGGCGACAGGCGTGATGAAATTGCTGGCAGCTGCCCGGGCGAAAGAACAACCTTTCAGGTCCATCGGAAAAATCTTCGATTTTCATTAAGTTCTTGTCAAGAAACCATTTGCTCGATCAATTCGCCGGAGTCGATTCATCCTTCGGGGGTCATGGCACGCGGGGTGCTCTTAGGATTCATCATTCAGACGTCAACAGACGCCTGCCCCAGACAAGTTCACAACCGATTAACCAGGAACCACGAGCAAGCGTCGTTCTCCCTGGCTGTGCCCGGCTCCCTCGGGGGGAGCCGGGTTTTTTTCGTTATATCGGCTAAAATGCCGCTGGATCAAGGGTTTCTGGTTTTCCACGGATTTCAAGGGTTCCCGCTTTTGGGATCCATTAGGACCGTTTCTGGTATCCATCCGGGTATCCGTCGGAATCCAGCGAGCCGGCCATCCCCCCCTTCCTGGGCGGCCTGTGAGGTTTGATCGTCGCTTTCCGGGGCTCCCGGATAAAAGTTAGCGATGTTCGATCTGGGGAGGATCTGCCATCCCGGTTCCAGGATGAATAATCCGCCCGGTGATCCGTTGCATCGCCTCGTGGCTTCTTACATGATTGGCCCCGCACAATTGGTCCGATCACCTCTGGCGGGCAGCCGGGTTGATCATCCGATTCCAATAAGAGGCGACGATGCCGATCGATTTTGCCTGCGATGTTTGCGAGAAGTCGTTCACCGTGAGCGACGAGATGGCCGGACGTAATGGCCGGTGCTCCGCTTGCGGTTCGATAATGACCGTTCCGGCCGCCGTGACTTATGATCTGACACCGGAGCCAGAGCCACCCACGAGGGTCGCCCCGAAGGTCACGGTCGTTGAAGCGTTATCGCACCCTGTTCTTGATTTGGAGCCCTTAAAAGGTGGGCCGTCCCAACTCGCCACGATCAGGGCCGTGATCGGGATCAGCGTCTCATTCCTCGTGCTGGGCGGGGTCACTTTCGGCCTCTATTCTGTCCTCTCGTCGGAGTCCTCGCCGAAGTCGCCGAGGGCCGCCATCGCCAAGCGGAATCCGGCCCCGATCGCCTCGACTCCGGTCGTCTCGGTGACTCCAATTGTCCCCGTTACCACCAAGAAGGCGCCCGCTCGCCCAATCCCGGTGCCTGCGACACAACCTATCGTCGTGGCAACCCCGACGCCCGCAGTTCCAGTTGGACCGGCCGCCCCGTCCCCGACCTCCGCCTCGACCAAGGCCCCTCTGTCGGTTGAGGAGATCGTGTCCCGGTGCGAGGCATCGGTCGCGGTCGTCCGTGGCCCAAAGTCCTCGGGGACCGGGTTCCTGGCCAGCCCCGGCCTGCTCGTCACGAACGCGCATGTGGTCCGCAGCATCCCGGCCAGGTCGATCCGCGTCCATTTCCCCTCCGCCCCAAAAGCCGACCGGGGACCGATCGATGCCCGGGTCGTTCACTTCGACGACGATCGAGACATCGCGATCCTGGCCGTCGAGAGCCGCCTCGCCCCCTTGAACCTCGACGAGAACCACAACTTCCGTCGCGGGCAAGAGGTCGTGTTCATCGGGAGCCCCGGGCTGGGCGGCCGGATGATCCTGGAGAACGTCGCCAGTCGCGGGGTCCTCGGTTCGCGGGTCCAACTCGACGACACCGATTACTACCAACTCTCGGGATCGGTCAACGGCGGCAACTCGGGCGGACCGGTCATCGGCATGGACGGGTCGGTCGTGGCCGTCGTGACGGCCAGGGCGGCAAAGGAGGAGGGCCTCGGCTTCTGCATCCCGGGGCCCGCATTGGTCGCTGCAGTCCGGACGGCCCTCCGTCGAGATCCTGCTTCGCAGGCCGAGGCCGCCCAGAAGCATGAGGATACCGTGCGGCTCGCGACGATCCGCGTGCGTCCCTCCGAAGGGGTCGACCGGGGCGACGATGGTTTCGTGGCGGATTTCCTCCGGAAGACGGAGCCGGCGACCTGGCTCGCCTCGTTCGACGCCAATCTCATCCTCAAGGATGCGAGCCCCAAGGTGAGCCCGTTCCGGCAGAGTCTCCGCCGGGCCGACACAATCTACGTGGAGGATGATCGGACCATCGCCACGATGACGATCCAGTTCGTCACGCGGGTCAAAGAGGCAGGCCTGCCCTTCTCATGCGCCACAATGCTGGATTGCTCCCAGACCTGGGCGCCCGCCGGTTACTTGCGAGGGTCGGCGAGTCAGTCCTACTTGAAGTTCGGCGAGACCTATTGCGACCTGCGGATCAACGAGCGCCTCGACCATCGTGCAACCGTCGTCAGGATGCAGGCCACGTTGACGGGCCAGCCGGCGGCGGTGGCCGCCCAAGGGAAGGCCGAGGCTGTCCCTTCGGGTTCGGCGGCCAAGGCAATCGACAGGCCGGCTCCGGCGAAGACCTCGACCATCGCGGCAAAGCCCCTGGCCAAACCTCTCGGTTCCGAGTCGCCGGCCAGCAAACTGGAGATCGCCAAGCGATTGGAGGCCCAGGACAATCGAGAGGCCGCGATCTTCGCCTACGAGAACCTGATCGAGAAGTTCCCGAACACTTCCCAGGCCGACGAATCGAAGAAACGCCTCAAGAAACTCAAGGGAGAATGATCGATCTCCGAAATGTGGCTAGTGGCATGGCACTATTGCACGGAGTCGCTCCATTGGTGTATCCCAAGGGGATGACGCAATCACCATCCGGCCTTGAGGATCGCACCGGCGGAGCCGCGTTATGGACGACCTCTCCCGCTTCTGCTGCCTGAATTCCGACTGCCCCGAGCACGGCAAGCGGGGGGCCGGAAATCTGACCGTGACCAGCCGATACGGCAAGCACAAGGAGCGGCGTATGCTCCGCTGCTCCGCGTGCAAGTCCCGCTTCTCCGAGCGGAAGGGCACGCCCCTGGTCGACTCGCGATTGCCGCCGGAGAAGGTCGAGTCGGTCCTGGAGCACATCGCCGAGGGCTGCGGCGTCCGCCAGACCGGCCGGCTCTGTCAGGTAAACCGGGGCACCGTCGGTCGCCTCAGTCAGATCGCCGGAGAGCACGCCCGCGACCTCCACGACGAGTTGTTCGCTCTTTCCCCCCCGGACCCGCGAGGTCCAGTTCGATGAGAAGTGGGCCTTCGTGGCCAAGAAGGAGAAGAACCGCGACCCCGACGACCCGGCCGACGACCGCAAGGGAGACGTCTGGGACCACGTGGCGATCGACGCCGAGAGCCGGCTGGTCGTCAGCGTCGTGCCCGGCGAGCGGACCGCCGAGAGTGTCGCGGCGGTAGTCGCGGACTTCAGGCGGCGCACCGGGGGCCGGCTGATGGACCTGATCACCACCGACGGCTATCCGGCCTACGAGGAGGCGATCCTTGAAGCCTACGGCGAGACTTTCACGCCGCCCCGGACCGGCCAAGCGGGGCCGTCCCAAGTCTCCCTACAAGGTGGCGCCGGCGGGCCTGACCTACGCCGTGGTGGAGAAGACCCGCGAGAAGGGCCGTGTGGTCTCGATCGCGACGCGTGTGGTCTTCGGCACGATGGCCGCGGTGATCGCGGCCCTCGGGATGTCGAAGGTGAGCCGGGCGATCAACACGTCGTTCGTGGAGCGGCAGAACGGGACCGACCGGCAGCGTAACGCCCGCAAGACGTACCGGTTCAGCAAGGACTGGCGTCATCAGGAGGCGGTCACCTATCTGACGATGTATGTGTACAACTTCTGCTGGCCGGTGCGGACGCTCCGGATCAAGGACGACCAAGGGCGCTGGCAGAAATGAAGCCCGGCGATGGCGGCCGGGCTGGCCGATCACCTCTGGTCGATCCCCGAATGGCTGGCCTTCCCATCCGTGCGACGCAGGTGAGCCACGAGGAAAAAAAGGGCTCGCTGTTACAAGCCGCTGTGGCTGTAAGCCCTTGTCTTGCTTCGGGTTATAATGGGCGGCGCTGGATTCGAACCAGCGACTTCCACCGTGTGAGGATGGCACTCTAACCACTGAGTTAGCCGCCCGGCTCTCGTCTTCTATGGTCACAGGATAACGGGAGGACGAGGGTGTTGCAAGGGGAGCCATTGGTCCGCTCGAGGTCGCTCCGTTGGGCTCAATCCCACTTCAGGATCGCCCCGGTGTGGGCGCTGGTGGCCATCGCGGCGTACTTCGCCAGGTAGCCTTTGGTGAAGCGCGGGGTTGGTCGGGTCCAGGACTTCTTCC
>JAJYDH010000007.1 GCA_021777685.1 Planctomycetota bacterium
CTGAGTCCTGAGTCCTGAGTCCTGAGTCCTGAGTCCGTCAGTCCTGAGTCCCACCCGATGAAAGTCCAGCCGATCCGCCTTCCCGTCCCCGCAGTCGAGTCCGACGTCCTTGCCATCGGGTTGTTCGAGGGAGACCCTGGCCTTCCCGACTCCCTGGCCGGGACCTCCCTGGCCGAGACGATCGCCCGGCTGGTCGAGTCGAAGGAACTCTCACGGTCGGTGGGGGATGTCGTGCCCCTCCTCGGACTGTCATCCGGCGCGGCGGGTTCGGTCGTGGCGTTCGGGTTGGGGGCCCGGGAGAAATTCGACGCAGGCGCGGCGTTCTCGGCAGGGGTCGCCGTGAGCAAGAAGCTGGGCGGACGCCTGAGGGCCCACGTCGCCGTCGTCGTGCCGGGCTCGGGCGATCCCGACGCGATCGCCTCGGCCCTGACGGAGGGGCTGGTCGTCGGGACTCGCGGGCCGGACCTCCGGAAGCAGGAGCGGTCGCGACACGCCTTCGAAAACCTCTCGATCGTCGCGCCGGCCGACGCCCCATCCTCCTTCGAGGACTCGGTACGCAGGGGCGAGATCGTCGGGGGGGCGGTGAACCTGGCCCGGGAGTTGGCGAACCTCCCGCCGGCCGAGAAGAGACCTGGATCGCTGGCGGCCCGTGCCCTTGAGGCCGGCGAGGCGGCGGGGCTGACCGTCACCGTCTGGGACAGGGCACGGATCGAGCAGGAGCGATTCGGCGGCCTCCTGGGCGTGGCCGCCGGTTCGGACGAGCCGCCGGCGTTCGTCGTGCTGGAGTACCGCAACGGGGGCGACTCGCCACCCCTGGCCCTGGTGGGCAAGGGGGTGACGTTCGACTCGGGCGGGCTCTCGCTCAAGCCGAGCGCTTCGATGGAGGACATGAAGAGCGACATGACCGGCGCCGCGGTCGTGCTGGCCTCGCTGACCGCCATCGCCCGGCTCGGCCTGAAGGCGAACGTCGTGGGCTACCTGGCGATCACCGAGAACATGATCAACGGCCGCGCGATGCGGCTCGGCGACGTGCTCACGATGCGGAATGGTAAGACCGTCGAGGTCCTCAACACCGACGCCGAGGGTCGGCTGATCCTGGCCGACGCCCTGAGCTTCGCGGCCGAGCAGTCGCCCGCCGGGATCATCGACCTGGCGACCCTCACCGGAGCGATCATCGTCGCGCTCGGGACGAAGGTGGCCGGCCTGTTCGGCTCCGACGACGCCCTGGCGGGCGCGGTCGCCTCGGCCTCCCGATCGGTCGGCGAGCGGACCTGGCGGATGCCGCTCGACGACGATTATCAGGACCTGCTCAAGAGCAGCGTCGCGGACCTGAAGAATATCGGCGGCAAGTGGGCCGGCGCGGTCACGGCGGCCAAATTCCTCCAGCAGTTCGTCGACGGCCGCCCCTGGGTCCACCTGGACATCGCCGGGCCGAGCTGGGCCGAGTCGGAGAGTTCGACCCGCGACGCGGGCGGGACGGGCTGCTTCGTCCGGACCCTCGTCAAGCTCGTCGAGGACAAGGCCAAGCCGGCCACGTGAACTTCGGCGGAGGGACGGCAAGCGGGTTGACCGGGGCGACAAGGAGGTCGCCTGGACGGGCCGGGTCGGGATTTCGATGCGGAAGGGACGGACAGGAGGGTCACGAGGCCTGCGAGAGTCGCGCTTCCAGGAGGCATTCGATCCGTCGGCTGTTGATGTCCAGCGTCTCGAGGATCTCCAGGACTTCGGGCATCTCCAGCCCTTCGTCGATGGCCCAGTTGAGGATATCCAGGTTCTCCTGGCCGGACTTGAGCCGCCAGAGGATCTCGCCGATCAACTCAGAATCCTGGAAAGCCCGCTGGAGCAGCCCGAAGTCGTCGTGATCGAGCTCGATCCAGAAGGTCCGACCTTCGAGGTGTTCGAGCCACTTCTCGCGGAGGAAGCCGTTCCAGTGATGGCGGACCCAGCCCCGGATTGCCCATTCGCCGAGGTCGCGGCCGGCCTTCTCGCTCTCGATCCACTTGTGCCGCTGGGCCTCGACGGCCCCCCGGTCGTGGACGCTCATCCGGATGCTGGCACGGACGGCCTCGGAAAATCCCACGCTACATGAACCCATCGCTTCCTCCAGGCCGACCCTGCACCATCGAGGGGGGGAGATTAGCATGTCGCCACGCAAGCGAGGCGATGCGACGAGGATTGGCGTCGTAAGGACGTTTGCTTACGGAAATTATAAAGCAAATACCGGGCGCAAATCGATAGGGTTCTAGACTTTTTACGAAATCTTCCGAACAATGGTCTAACAAAATTCGAGGAGCCGGGCAAGCCGGGCCATCGACGTTGCTTTGAGGCAACATCGACCGATCAAGGGTCGGCGGACGAGGGAAACCACGCCAGAGATTTCCCGATCATCGCGGCCACGCCCGAAGTCCCGGCCGCGACCGGGCCGAGTGCCGCATCGGCCACGGCCCGCCAGGCGATCCGGCCCGAAAGGTCCGAGCAGATCAGGTGGACTCCCTGCCGGGCGACCCGGAGCGGTTCGCCCCTGGGCCCGAGGCAGAAGGCGTCGGGGACGCCGTCGCCCCTCCCTTGTGAGAGGGCGTGGCCCGACCCGTCGTAGGCCAGGGCCCGGCCGTCGGGGGCGACCACCACGGCCGACCGACCGATCGCCTGGAATTGCCAGGCTTCCCAGGGGACGGGCGACTCCCAGGCGACCCGGCCCGATCGGTCGTGGCCTCGGAGCACCTGGGCCCGGCGGGTCAGGGTCATCCAGGCGACGGGCGACCCCTCCGGGGCCGCGATCAGCAGGGCGGGGTCGGAGACCTCGCCCCGGGCCTCGCCGGCCGGCGACCCGGCGGGGTTGTAGACCCGGAGCAGGCCGTCCTCGGTCGTGATCGCGGTGAATCCCTCGGCGTCGATCGCCAGGTCCTCGACGGGCGATCTCAGCTCGGCCTTCCAGATCCAGCGCCCCGCCGGGGTAGCCCGGCCGAGCCGGTCGCGTTCCTGGACGAGGCCCAGGCCGTATGAATCGGGCAGGATCGCCAGGTGGGTCAGCTCGGCCAGGCTGATGTCGAGCCGCTGGGCCAGGTTGCGCCTCAGGTCGCAGAGCATGATCCGGCGATCGGTCGCCGCGGCCATCCAGCCCGGGGCCGTCCGGATGATCCGCCCGACACCGTCGATCTCGGGGGCCTGGCCGAGGCGTTTGCCGTCCCGGCCGAAGATTTCGAGCCTGTTCTGATGCGTGATGACCCCGATCCGGGGAGGGTCGTCGCAGACGGCCAGGACGGCGAACTCGGCCTGGTCCTCGTGGGGCACGACCTCGGCGGTCCATTCGGGCACCCGGACCTGGGCCGAGCCGATTCGCGACTTCGACGACGAGTTCCCCGACGCCGTCGCCGTCGCCCGGGCGGGACGACCGGTCGCCTGGAGGTCGAGCCGGACGATCTCGCCCGTCGCCTGGCCGTAGACGACGTAGCGGCCGAGCGCGTCGGCCTCCAGGGCCATCGCGGGACGGTTGAGCGTCGTCCGCCACTTGACGTTCCCGGCCCCGCTGAGGATCGCCAGCTCACCTTCGAGCGTCGTGACGGCGATCGACCGTCCGGCGAAGTCGGGCACGGCGTGGCCGGCCGACCCGCCCAGGTGGTAGGCCCCCTCCGCCCGGCCCTCGATGCCGAATCGCTGGACCCCGTGCGTGAAGCAGGCGATGAGGATCATCTGGCCGTCGCCGGTCGTCGAGAGCCGGCCGACGCCCGACATCAGCGCCTCGTTCCAGACGATCGCCCCGTCCAGGGCCCCGTTCGGACCTCGGGGGACCAGCTCGATCCCGACGATCGAACCGTAGGCGCCGATCCCCACCATGAACGGCCGGTCGGGCACGAAGAGCAGGCTCGACAGGGGCTGCCGGGTCGGGAACTTGCCCGCGAGCCTGGCATGCCTCGTGTAGAACTGGACGAGGTTGAGCTTCGAGCCGATCGCGACGTACCGGCCGTGCGGGTCGACCGCGATCGAGAGCGGGTCGGCGATCGTCTGCCGCTCGTGGACCAGCTCGAAGTCGCCGTCGAGGAGCCAGAGTTTCGACCCCTCCCCCACCAGGGCGACCATCGAGCCGTCGTCGCTGACGTCGGCGTGCAGGATCTTCCCCGGCGCCCTGGCCACCGACTGGAATTGCCCGAGCGGGTCGATCCGATAGAGCTGATCCGCCTCGTCCCAGGCGAAGACCGCGCCGGCCTCGCGGGCGAGCCTCAGCCCTTTGAGCGGGGCATCCGTCACCACGGTCCAGGCCGGCGAGGGGTCGAGCCTGGCCGGCGATCGGGCGGGGGAAGTGTTCATGGTGATGCTTCACTCTACGAACATCGGACCGCCCTGACCACGCCTCCGACATCGGACGTCGGGGCGGCCTGGCGGTCCGATCCGATTGCGCCGGCCCCTCAACGATTCGCGGTCAGGGCCCTCCGGGCCTGCTGGACGGCGATCCCGAGGACGCGGTCGTTGTCCGATCCGAACTCCTGGGGCTCGGCGTCGGGCTCGGCGTCGGCGGCGGGCTTGGCCCGGGTGATGACCGGGATGTCGGGCGTGACGCCCTGCTCGCTGTAGGGTCGGTTCTTCGGCGAGTAGAACTTGGCGGTCGTCAGCTTCAGGCCGGCGGGGGCCGATCGGAGTTCGAAGATGCTCTGCACGGAGCCCTTGCCGTAGCTCCGGTCGCCGATCACCACCGCCCGGCCCAGCTCCTGCAAGGCCCCGGCGAGGATCTCGCTGGCGCTGGCGCTGTCGCGGTCGACCAGGATCGCGATCGGCATGGTATAGGGCTTGTCGGGGCGGGCCCGGTACACCTGCGTTTGGCCGGCGGCCCGGCCGCGGGTCGAGACGATCACGCCCTGGTCGAGGAACCGGTCGGCGATGTCCACCGCGACGTTCAGCAGCCCGCCGGGGTTGCCCCGGAGGTCGAGGACGAGGTATCGCATCCCCTGCCGCTTGAGCTTGGCGATCGCGCGGTCGAGTTCCTCGGTCGAGGTCTTCTGGAACCCGGTGAGCTGGATGTAGCCGACTCCATAGGTCGCGTCGACCATCTGGGCCTGGGCGACGCTCTCGACCTCGACGTGGCGGCGGATCAGGCGGAGAGTCACCGTCGAGGAGTCGGCCCGGAGGATGCCGATGTCGACGGTCGTCCCCTCGGTCCCCTGGAGCCGCCCGGCGGCCTCGTCCAGGCCGAGCCCCTTGACCGAGACTCCGCCGACGGCCACGATCCGGTCCCCCACCTTGAGACCCGCCTCGGAGGCCGGGCCGCCCCGGATCACGCCGACGAGCTTGAGGCCCGCCTCGTCCTGCTTCAGCTCGACCCCCAGGCCGACGAAGTTGCCGTCGATCATGGCGAACATGTCGTCGAGCTTGTCGGGCGTCAGGTACGCCGTGTAGTCGTCGAGGACGTCGCAGCAGCCGAAGACGAACTCCAGGATCACGGCGGCGGGGGCGATGTTCAGGGATTGTCGGGCGAGCTCGCAGGCGGCGACGACCTGATCGCGGGCGGTCTCGCGATCCGGGACGACGAGCTGTTCGCGGCGGGCCCGGAGCTGTTCGCGGAGCCAGGTGACGCGCTCGGGGGCCGCGTCCGGGGCGTTGAGGCTCAGGAAGGCGAACTTCGGGTCGCGGAGGGCGACTTCGAGGTTGTCGTACCCCCGGCGGATCAGCGGCTCCATCGGGACCGCGTCGACGTAATGGACGTCGATCCGCTCGACCAGCTCGTCGAAGAGTTCAAACGCCTTCTCCCGGGAGAGCCGGAGCAGGACGTTGCGGAAGCTGGCGTCCTGGTAGCGCCTGGCCAGCCGCTGGTGCATCTCGGAGAGCCGGAGCCGCTGCTTGAATTCGGCCCGGCTGGGCCACTTCTCCTTCGCGTCCCGATAGACCTGCATCGCCGCCGACCAGTTGTGCCGGCGCTCGAAGTCGAGCCCGCGTTCCAGCGAGGCGGAGGGGTCGCCCTCGATCGCCCGGGGCAGCTCATTCGGGACCTTGATCGATGTCGTCGCGGGAGGATCGACGAAGGCGAACGCCGGCGCCAGGGGGCCGGCCCCCATCGCCAGCAGCAGCCACCCCGTACGGAGCAGGGCCAGGGGTCTCATCGCGGACGATCCTCCCAAAGAGGAGCGTCGCGGCCGGATCGCCGATTCTCAGCCGGGACTGGACCTGTCAGGGTCCGCTCTCGACCGTCGGAGGTCCCGAGCGAACTTCCCCGCCTCATCCCGAACCCGTCGACCGTGATCTGCCCGCGCCCGCCCCGGGTTGCATTTTCGATTGGTTGCTCGATCCATTGAGAGTGGGAACGACGACGGTCCTGGCGACACCCGCGAGGGCGAGGCCGGACCGGGCCGGTCCGTCAAGGGCCCGGCCTCCAGCCCGGCCCTCTCGACTCAACTATATCACAGTCCGGCAAGCGCCGAACGACTTCTCAGCGACGTGTTTGGGTGGCGGGCAAGGGTTCGTAAGACTTACAAGCGGCGGGCCCTTCGCAAGTCCTTTCGCGGGGCCGTCGGCCGGTTCCGGCCGCGACTTGAGCGTATCTTTTTCAAAATCGGACGAGCGGCGGATTCACGGTGTCCTCGCGGCCGGTTCGAGGATCTTGAGCGCCTGTCCGGGGGCGATGTCCTTCAACTCCGAGGTCGCGCCGGTGGGCCAGACGATCGTCACCTTGTCGGCCTTCTCGGCCTTGCCGATCCCGAAGGTCAGGGGGTGCTCGACGGACGAGAGATACCCTTTCGCCAGGAAGAGCTGCCGCTTCGAGACGATCCCGCCGGCCTCGATCGTGACCTTCGCCCCGATCGCGTCCCGGTTCGACGCCGAGCCGACGAGTTCGAGCCGGAGCCATCGGTTCTTGCTCCCTCCATCGTTCCGGAAGAGGTGGGCGGGGCCGCCGTTCTCGGTGATGAGGACGTCGAGGTCGCCGTCGCCGTCGATGTCGGCGAAGGTGCTCGCCCGGCCGACGATCGGGCGGAGGAGGTCGGGGCCGACCTTGTCCGGCCCGACCAGGACGAAGAGCTGGCGGCCGACCTGGCCCGTGTTCCAGAAGAGCTGCGCCGATTGCGCGTAGGTCTCCGACGCCTGTGTCAGCGCGATGTCGCTCTCCAGGTGGCCGTTGGCCGAGAGCAGGTCGAGCCGGCCGTCGAGGTCGTAGTCGAAGAAGAACAGGCCGAACTTGAGCGGCGGCTGGGTCGGGGCTCCGAGACCGTAGATGTTGGCGAGGTCGGAGAATTGCAGGTCGGAGGGCTTTTCGGTCACGTAGAGGGCGGTCATCTCGTTGGCGAAGTTGCCGATCGCCAGGCCGAGCGTCCCGTCGTTCTTGAAGTCGCCCCAGTCGATCCCCATCGCCGCCCGGGTCGAGCCCGACTGGTCGAAGGCGATGCCGGTCGTCAGTCCGATCTCCTCGAACTTGCCCCCGCCGAGGTTGTGGAAGAAGAAGTTGACGACCGTGTCGTTGGCGACCGCCAGGTCGACCTTGCCGTCGCCGTCCACGTCATAAGGGGCCACGCCGAGGGCCTTGGCGAGCGGCGCCCGCTTGTCGGGCGACCGGACCTGGATGCCGGCCGACTCGCTCACGTCGACGAACTTCCCGCCGTCGTTCCGGAGGAGCAGGCAGTGCGAGCCGTTGTAGGCGGCCGGCGGGTCGTATGCCCTCCCCTTCCCCGTGCCGAGGAGCTGGGTCGAGATCCCCCGGTCGATCTTCTCGGACCAGGCGACGTAGCAGCAGGCGAAGAGGTCGAGGTCGCCGTCGTTGTCCATGTCGAAGAACGCCGCGCTGGTGAACCAGCCGTCGCCCCCGCGTGTGGCAGACTCGGCCGTGACATCCTCGAAATGCCCCTGGCCGTCGTTCCGGAAGAGAAAATTGCCGCCGAGGGCGGTGACGTAGAGGTCGGGATCGCCGTCGTTGTCGTAATCTCCGACGGCCACGCCCATGCCGAAGAAACTCCTGTCGAGGCCGGCCTCTTTCGAGACGTCCTGGAAATGCCCCTTGCCGTCGTTCCGGTAGAGGTGCTGAGTTGGCCTCGGTTCGGCCTTCGCATCGGGCCATGAGTCGGAGTTGACGAGGAAAAGATCCTGGTCGCCGTCGCCGTCGTAGTCGAGGAAGGCGGCGCCCGAGCCCATCGTCTCGGGGAGCAGCTTCTCCCCTCGGGCCGCGTTGGCGTGGCGGAAGTCGATCCCGGCCTCCTTCGTGATCTCCACGAATCGGACGTCGGGCACGGTCGCCATGTCGAAGGCTTTGGGCGCGACGGGAGCTTTCGCCTCCGGGATCACGGCGGGGGGCGGGGGTGGCGTGCAGGCCAGCGGGGCTGAAAGCAAGGTCAATGCGATCAACGCACCGAGCCTCTTCCTCCCCTCTCCCGGAGGGAGAGGGGAGGAAGACGGGCCCGGATGGGCTCGCTCGCGACCTCGATCGATCAAATTTCGGCGGTCCATTATTCGTGCTCCCGAGAGGCGACCTTCCCGGTCGAAGCGTCGAGGCCGGGGGCGCCCTTTCGGTGGAGGGGGTGGATGACGATGGATTGGGCGTTCTGGTCGGCCGCCGGGTTGTTGTGGCGGGCGAGGGCCGAGGCCCGCCCCTCGGCGGTCTCGTCGGGCTTGAACATCGAGTGCAGGGCCTTGTGGGCGGTCGAGAGGACGTCCGCCAGGTTCGCCCTGGCCTTCGGGTCGGTCTCCTCGGCGAACCGAGGGGCGACGGCCTCGACGACCTCGTGGAGCGGGTTGAGCCTCGAGGCGAACTCCTGGCGAGGGCCGGAGACGAACGCCTTGATCGCCCCGGACAGCTCGCTTGCGGCGGTGGCGCGCGGCTCGACGGGGGATTTCGGGTCGGCGACCTTCGCGGCCAGTTCCCGGATCGTCTCGGCGACGACCGGCGTGGAGGGGGTGCGATGGGGCGGAGGGCCGTCCCCGTCGGTGGCCAGCTCGGCGTAGATGATCCCGAGGCCGTGGTGGGCGGCGACGTTCTCCGAGTCGATCGCGATCGTCCGCCGATAGGCATCGACCGCCTTGAGGAGGAACTCCCGCCGGGCCGGGCTCGCGAGCGGTTCCTGTCTGGCCCGCGAGTAGGTCGCGGCCCCGAGGGCGTTGATGACCTCGTAATCCAGGCTGAAGTCGAACCCCCGGTCGGGAATCCGGGTCGCCAGGACCGATTCATACCGGGCGATCGCCTCGTCGAGGTAGCCGTTCCGCTCGTCGATCTGGCCCGAGAGCCAGGCGATCACCCAGGGCGCGGTGAGCTTGGGGTGCTTCGAGGCCCGCTCCAGCGCCCGGCGGGCGTCGGGAATCCGGCCCTCCCGCAGATAGATCCGCGCCAGGTTGACGTCGCCGTCGGGGATGCCCAGTTCGGCGACCTTCTTGAAGACCGGCTCGGCCTGGCGAAGCTCCCCCTTCTGGCTCCCGAGCGCGGCGCCTTCGAGGAGCAGGCCGATCCCGTAATCGTTCCACCGCTGCCAGGGCGGATCGATCGGCGAGGGCTTGTTCTCGACGGTCGAGCCGCCCTCGACCGGGAACTTGACCTCGTCGCGTGCCATCACGACGACGGGCAACTCCGGCCCCTTCGCCGGGCCGAAGATGTAGTCCATGTACTTGCGGTCGAACTTCCGGTAATTGACCCGCGCTTCGAGCGTGATCGGATCTTTGAGGCCATCCGGCACGTCGAGGCCGAAGTGGACGACCTGCCCCGCCCCGGGCGGGATCTGCTTGTTGTAGAGCGGGACGAAGATGTCCTGCGGGTTCCGGCGGTCGATCCGGTTGCCGTCCTTGTCGAGCATGTAGACGTTGATGAAATGCGAGTACGGGTCGACCGTCCCGTCCGGCCCGATCCCGCCCGACCGGCCGATCACGCGGTCGCCGGCCTTCGCGATCAGCTCGACCCAGATCTCGTTCGAGTCGACCGTCCCCTGGCTGAACGGATGCCCCAGGCCGAGCGTCCGGACGACCGCCTCGACGAGGTAAGGCTTGCCCGGCTTGAGGGTGGGCACCACGGGCCGGAGCGGGCCGAGCAGCGCGCCGTCGATCCCCCCTCCTTCGCGGAGGGCGAAGAGGTCGACGCGGACTTTCTTGTCCTTCAGGTATTTCGCGTGGACCTCGGCGACGTCGGGCTTGCCGAGGAGGGTCGGCAGGCCCGTGTTCGCGGCCGGGAAGAAGTGGTCGTGGATCTCTCGCCCGCCCTTGCCGTCGAAATCCTTCGCGCCGAAGTCGTCCGAGGCCACGAAGTTCATGTGGCACTCGATGCACTGGCCTTTGGCCTTCGGCGGGTAGTAGAAGCTCCTCGCGCCGTGGCCGGAGACCCCGGAGAGCAGGAACGTGTCGTAGTGGTTCTGCCCCCGGAGGAAGTCCTTGTAATGGTTGAGCGCGAACGGGATGTCGACCTTGTGGCAGGTCGAGCAGAACTTCGAATCCTTGATCGCCGGCTTGAGGAACGTCCGCTTGTGCATCTCGGGCTTGGCCTTGACCAGCGTCTCGTTGATCCAGCGCAGGACCGGATTCTTGCTGGCGGCGAACGGGTAATGCTGAGGCTCCTCGATCGTGTAGTCGGCGTTCCCCCGCGTGCTGTTGACGTTCGTGATCGAGTGGCAGACCGTGCAGGTGATCCCCGCCTGGCCGGTCGGATTCTTCACGTCGTCATACTTGGGATCGTCGAACTCGCCCGAGAAGAACGGGACCGGATCATGGCAGCCCGCGCACCATCGGGCGCCGTGGGTGTCGCCGTCGCGGGCGAGCGAGACCTTCCGCGTCTCGCGGACGCTCGACAGATAGGCCGGGTTGTTGAACGAGCTGAGGTGGTGCGAGGAGTGCTCCCAGCTCTTGTAGGTGTCCTGGTGGCAGCGGAGGCAATAGTCGTCCATCATCAGCGTCGAGGCCGGGATGAACTGGCCGTTGGCGGTGACGGCCTCGGACGGGAAGAAATACCGGGCCCCCTCGCTCGGCCCCTTCACGCCGTACCGTCGTGGCTCCATCGAGTGGAGCAGCCCCATCGCCAGCACGCCCACGGCGACGACCGCACCCACCCGCCGGAACCAGACCCAGCGAATCCGGGGGCCCGCCAGCCGGTGTTTGACGTACAGGGCGATCGCCGCCAGCGGCGCGATGACGTGGGACCAGTAGCTGACCGCGCGGACCCGAGGGTCGCGGACCTGATAGCTGTCGAACACGCGCACCAGGACGATGCCGGAGATGAGGACGACCATCGAGCAGGCCAGCAACGCCAATCCATAACGAATCGCCGACTTGTTCGGCCGTTTCCAGGAAGTCGCCAGGTGAGCGAACCCGAAGACGACCACGGGCACGACGATCAGGAGGCCGAGCAGGAGATGGATCGCGACCATCACCATGTAGAAGAACGTCTGCTGGGTCACGCCCGTGGCCCAGGTCATGGCGGTCACGCTCGACAGGTAAACGCCATTGGCACCAAGGAGGGCAAACCCTCCGAGCAAGATCCAGAGCAAGGGGCGGAGCCCAGGGCCGACGGCGGGCGAGTAGACGCGCCCGCGCCGGTCCTTCATCGATGGGATGCTGGAAGACATCGCGGCCCTCGGTGATATCGGTCGGGCGGCGCGGGGGTTCGCCCCGGCGCTCGCCTTGGGAATCATTGGTTCGTGAGAAAGATGGGAAGATGATCGGCCCCGGCCGGGCGATGGCACCTCTCGACGGCCGGTCTCGATTCAAGCGGAGGGGAAGGCGCGGGGCGGGCGTTCGAGGAGACTGGCGATGGGAGTCTGATCTCTCAGGTCGTCTCCGCCGACCGGCGGGGGCTCCTTCGAGGCCGGCGTCGTTCGGCGAGGGACGATCCCCGGCAGGACAGGATGCGGAAGTTTCAATCGGGGGCCGAAGCCGGCCGATTCGTCGGGACAGGGTAGGGACCGCACATCGGGACGAGGGTCGGACGATCCGATGCCAGGCTCGAAGAGGAAGAAGGATTCCTCAAACAGGAATGCCGAAAGCCCGAGTTCGGGCCTCTCGGCCCCGTGACATCCCGCCGCCTCCGCCGTGCCGATGGGGCCGGCGAGGATCAGGATCACCGGCCAGGCCAGCGAGAAGACCAGGAGTCGGAGGATGGAATCCGGCCCAGCCACGTCGAGGGGCCTCCCGGATGGGGCGATCTGGCGAGTTCATACGGACCCAACTCATTAGATTAGACGGGCCCACGGATCATGTGTCAAGCCGGCGAGAAGCGGCGCCGCCGATGGATACGGCGTCGCGAGCCTCGAACGGCCCGCGACGCCTGTCGTGATGATCGATGATGATCTCGGGCTCAGCTCGCGAAGACCCTGGGGACGCTCTCGAAGTAGAAGGTCGCCTCCAGGTATTCCAGGAGGAGGGCGAAATTGAGGATGGCGATGTCGTTCGCGGCGGACGGGGTCGTGCTGAAACTGGCCGGGAAGTTGTTGCCCGGATCGTTCAGGCTGGCGATGTACGGCTGGACCGCGTTGACGACCTCCGGGATGGTGTCCGAGGTCGCATAGGTGATGCCCCCGGGGACCAGCGGCATGTTGGCCAGGGCGTTGAGCCACCCCGCGTGGTAACCCTCGACGAGGGCGATGGAGGCCGCGACGGACAGGACGTTCGGATTCTCGATATAACCCACGGCGCCGAGATAGGCATGGACGCCGGTGTTCTCGAAGGCGTTCGACAATTTGAGGAACTGCTGCGCATCGCCGACGGTGATGTCCTGGAACGTCGGGTACGGCCGAGGGGTACCTCCCAGGGACTGGATGGCGATGAGGAGGATATCGACGTGGCTAGCCTCGTCGGTCTGGATCTCCTGGAAGAGCTTCAGGGTCTGGCCGGCATAGTAAGACGGGAGCGTGCTCCCTCCGGCCGCCTTGGCCCCCGAGGAGGTCGCGAGGACCGCGGCCGGGACCCCCACGGCGGCGGCGAGCCCTCGCCCGAGGAACGAGCGTCGCGTGGTCTCCGACAGCATCTTCAGAGTGTCGGCGGCCTGCTCGGGGCAGGACGGCATCGGGATTTGATCCATCCCGGCCAGCGGACGGGCAGTCGGACTTCGCATGGTGTGCCTCTTGTCTGCCTGGTGTCAAACCTGAAGTTCGCCCAATCGGCCCAGGTGCAACAATTCGCGAAGGTTGCCCTTTCGCGAAATACCGCCCGGGCCGCAGAGTCGCCAGGGAATTTGATGCCAAATAATATTTTTGTTAGATATTTTGGCTCAAGCATCAAAAAGGTGAAATCAAAGCTGAGGCAAGGCGAGACGGTCTGGCCCTCGTCGCGACCACTTGGGCGATCGCTCGATCGCGGTTACAATCTCCTTCGACCTTGAAGGCGGCGAAGCCGGTCGGGCGGCGTCGATGGGCGGTGGACGCCCGACCGAACAATCGCCGGGCTTGCATCGTACAGGAGCGTATTTCTCGGCCGACGGGCGAGTTGGGCGGGCGCGGGGGGCCGCGGCGCGACCGACCGGCGCCGGCCCGGTTCTCGTCGGAGGATTCCTTTGTTCGCCGGACCGATCATCGCTCGCGAAGTCCTGACCGCACCCAGGCCGGGCCGATTCTACGTGGCCAGGGCATCCTACGTGGGGCTGCTGGTCATCCTGATGTGGACCGCCTGGCAATCGCAGGTCGGCCTGACGGACGTGTCGGAGATCGGCGTCATCGCCTACTTCGGGCACCTCCTGTTCCGGCTTTTCGTCCTGTTCCAGCTCACCTTGATGCTCTTCTTCGCGCCGCTCTCGGCCGCGACGGCGGTGGCCCATGAGAAGGACCGTCGGACGTTCGTCCTCCTGCTGATGACCGACCTCCAGGACGTCGAGATCATCGTCGGCAAGCTGGCGGCGAGCCTGCTCCAGATCCTGACCCTGCTGGCGACCTCGGCCCCCGTCTTCTTCCTCTGCTTGTTGCTGGGCGGGGTGTCTCCCGAGCAGGTTATCGACGTGATCGGCGTGACGGCGGCGGCCGGTCTGCTGGGCGGGTCGCTCGGGCTCCTGGTCGCGCTCGGGCGTGACCGGACGTTCCAGTCGTTGGCCCTCACCGTCCTGACGCTGGTCCTCACGCTGGCCGGCGTCGAGGCGCTCGGATATGCCTTTCCCGGCGTGAAGCTCCTCGGCGTCCCGATCGCGCGGGCCCTCGACCCGTTCCAGACGGTCCTGACGATCGTCGACCCGATCGCCGAAGCGGCCTCCACCGGCCTCCGGCCGGCCGTCGTCTTCATGCTGGCCAGCTCGGCGATCTCCCTGGTCCTGCTGGCCTTCGGGACGGTGATGCTCCGGGTCTGGAACCCCGGCCGGAATGAGCCTCGTGAGCAGCGCGAAGGGGCCGAGGGGGAAGAGGCGGTCGGGGAGATCCTGATCGAGGTCGCCGCCGAGCCCCTGGCGGCCCACGCGAGCCTCGGTGCGACGAAGGAGGCACAGGCGGGCGGCCCCGCGACGGCCGTCGCGAGCCTCACTCAGGCCGCGACGGACGTCCTGGACGATGAGGCGGGCGCGACGACCGGCCTCCATGTTCCCAGACGAACCCACCGGCGGATCACCCGGGGGCCGGGGCCCTATCGACGTCCCTGGACCAATCCGATCCTCTGGCGAGAGCTGATGACCCGCGCCTACGGGACCAAGCCCCTCATCATCAAGGGCGCCTATCTGCTGGCCTTCGCCCTCGGCGTCGCCTACATTCACCTCGCGCCCGACCCCGCCTCGGCGGCCTCTCGATCGACCTGGACGCTGATCGGCCTTGGCGTCCTCAGCCTGATCCTGGTCAACGCCCAGGGCGTGACCTCGCTCACCAGCGAGCGCGACACCGGGGCACTCGACCTCCTGCTCGTCACCGAGCTTTCGCCCAAGCAGTTCATCTACGGCAAGCTCTACGGCGTGCTCTACAACGCCAAGGAGATGGTCGCCTTGCCCATCCTCATGATCCTCTGGTTCGCCATCAACGGGACCATGAGCATCGAGAACGCGACGTACGCCGTCCTCGACGGCCTGCTCCTGACCCACTTCTCGGCGATGCTCGGCATCCATGCGGCGATCACCTACACCAACAGCCGCGCGGCGGTGGCCAACAGCCTGGGGACGATCTTCTTCCTGCTGATCGGCATCGGGATCTGCGCGGGGCTGATCGTGCTCAGCGACCGCCAGTTCGCCCGCCAGTTGCTCAGCTTCATGATCTTCATCGGGGCCGGCAGCGTGGCCCTGTTCGCCTCGCTGGGTTCGAAGAACCCGTCGAGGGCGATCGCACTCGTCGCGCTCCTGACGCCGTTCTGGTCGTTCTACTGCGTGATCAGCCTGATCAACCACGACATCCTGGCCGCGTTCCTGTTCAGCGCGGGGATCTACGGGTTCGCCCTGATGGCGATGCTCGTCCCCGCCGTGAGCGACTTCGACATCGCCCTCGGCCGGACCAGCGCGATCCAGGGTTGATGCCGGACCGCTCGCCCGATCCCGAATTGTCAAAGCACCGGACAAGGCGAAGCCAAAGCGGCGAATCCTGATCGGGTCGGAACCCCCGACCCGATCAGGACGGCGCCCGGCTCGTTACCGGCCGAGCCGCTTCCAGGAGGAAGCCAATCAGATCCACCCCGGATCGCCGGCGCTGTCGCCCGCCAACTCGAAGCCAACGGACCCCACCGCATCCAGGGTAGCTCGTCGGCCGAAGTGGCACGGGCTTCCGAACTTTATGATCGTGTCGGCGGGGGCACCGTTAACACACTTTCGCGTCACTTCTCCGGCAGGGGCGAAATGCAAGAAGCCCGTCGGGAAGGCGAGATGCCTTCCCGACGGGCTGTATTGGTGAAGTCAAGTTTCTCGCGACGGCCGGTCAATTCGCGGCGTTGACGCGAACCGGGGCGGAGGCCAGGACCTTGCGGCCGAGCGTCAGGTAGTCGCCGACGATGTTCAGGATCTCGTCGTTGTAATAGTTGGGCTCCCAGGCCGGGTGATCGGCGAGGCGCTTCCGGGGGCCCTTGGTCTTGGCCTTGGCCTCGTCCTTGCTCTCGTCCTCGGAGACAGTCTCGGCCCGGAACTTCGCCTCGTTCAGCGAGATGGCGTGGCGGGCCTTGCGCTCGATGATCTTCTTGATGGCCGCGTCGCGCTTCTGGAACTTCTCGCTGGCGCTCCGACGCTCCTGGGACCGGGCGATGAGCCGGGCGGTCAGGTCGGCGGGGACGCGATTGTACTGGTCGTGGGGACGCTCCTCGACGTGGTCGAACTTGAGGGCGTTGTCCATCTTCCCCTCGCCGAAATCGGCCTGGTCGAACAGGGAGGGGATGTGAATGTCGGGCACGACGCCGCGGATCTGGGTGCTGTCGCCGTTGACCCGGTAGAACTGCTGGATCGTCAGCTTGAGGGCGCCCATGCTCGGCACGTTGGGCCGCCGGAAGAGGGCCTCGCTGATCGGCTGGATGCTCTGGACGGTCCCCTTGCCGAAGGTGCTGGCGTCGCCGATGATCAGCCCCCGGCCGTAATCCTTGATGACGCCCGCGAAGATCTCGGAGGCGCTGGCGCTCTGGCGGTCGATCAGGAGGACGAACGGCCCGTCCCAGGCGGTCCCTTCATCATCGTCGTCGAGGTGCTTGACCCCGCTGACGTCCTTGACCTGGACGACCGGCCCCTTGTCGATGAAGAGGCCCGAGAGGGAGATCGCCTCGTTGAGCAGGCCGCCGCCGTTGCCCCGAAGGTCGAGCATGACCGCGTCGACGCCCTTGGACTTGAAGCCCTCGATGAGCTTCCGGCAGTCGTTGGTGCAGCTCACGGCGTCGGCATCCCCCTTGGCCACGGCCTGGGTGTCGCCGTAGAAGGCGGGCAGGTTGATCACGCCGACCTTGATCGTCTTGCCGTCGGCCTTGGTCTCGATGACCTGCCCCTTGGCGTGGGACTCGCTCAGCTCGACCTTCTGGCGGACGATGTCGTAGACTTTCTTTTCCTTGCTGTCGTGCGGCTGGATGATCAGGCGGACATGGGTGTTGGCCTCGCCCCGGATGTGCTTGACGACGTCGCGGAGTCGCTGCTCGACGAAGTCGGTGACGGTCCCGTCCTCGTTCTCGATGCCGAGGATCTTGTCCTCGGGCTCGATCCGCCCGTCCTTGTCGGCCGGGCCGCCGGGGATCAGCTCCTTGACGATCGCGAAGCCGTCCTCGGACTGGAGCGACGCCCCAATGCCGGTCAGGGAGAGCTGGAGCGACTGCTGGATCAGGTCGTCCAGCGAGTCCTTGCTCATGTAGCTGGTGTGCGGGTCGAAGGTCCGGCTCAGGCTGCTGAGGTAGAATTCGAGGAGGTCGGCGGCGTTGAACTGGTGGACCATCCGGTTCCGGTCGCGGTACTTGATCGCGAGCTTCTTGACCGCCTCTTCTCGCTTCTCCTCGGCGAGCTTGTCCTTGTCTTTTTCCTTGTCCTTGTCCTGGGGCACCTTGACGGCCAGGTTATCGCCATCCTCGTCGTCGACCTTGGCCTGGAGGAGTTCGAGCTTGACCCGCTTGCGGATGCGCTCGCGGGCCTCTTCGTCATTCTTGGGATAGTCGAGGTTATCGGGGTCGTCGACGATCGTCTCGTCGAGGGTGAAGTCGGGCTTCTGCTTGAGGATCTCCTGGACCATCGCGAGCCGCTCGTCGGACCTCTTGAGGAAGCGGTCGAAGACGAGCTTGGCGAAATCCAGGTTCCCCTCGTGGATCTTCTCGTCGAGGGTGGTGGCCTGGGGCATGAACTCGTCGACGTCGGACTTGAGGAAGTAGTACTTCTGCGGGTCGAGGTCCTTGAGGAAGGTCTTGGCCCACTTCTTGGCGGTCTCGTCGTCGATGGTGGGCTTGGCCATGTGGCTCCGCTCCAGGAGCGAGACCACGATCTTGGCGGTCTTCTCGTCCTGGGCCGTGGGGGTGGGCGCCTGCGCGCCGACGACCAGGGCCACGATTCCCAGGAGCCCGAACGCCGCGATGGGACGGAACACGGATCGGGACATAAGTTTGAGATCCCGTAGTTCGAGAGGACGGTCGGTCTGGGTGGGCGAGGCCCTGCCACACCGAGTCATCTTAATCCAAAGCCCTGCCGCCTACAAGGTCGGCAGAAGCCGGGCCGATCGGCCTCCGATGGGAGGACGGAGCGCCCCGGACGATGACGCGACTGTCCCTTTCTACGAAGGCCGCGCGGCCCGGTTCGATCCCCGCTCACGAAGGCGGCCGGTCCCACTCGACCCGGAGCGGCGAGAGGATCGATTGTGGGCTGGTCGCGGCGCCGATCTGGACCGGCATCGGCACGAAATGGAGCCAGAACGCGAGCGATTTCGGGCCGATCGCGGAGGCGCCGCCGGCCGAGAAGTCCCGGTCAAGCCGGAGCCGGCCGTTGGCCTCGACCGAGATCCGGTCGCGGGCCTTCGATCGCCCGAAGTCGGCCACGGCCAGCGCCGTGCACCGGCGGGAGTCCATCGCGTGGGCCCATCCCTCCGCCGGCCTGGGCGACCCGGGCGCCGATGAGGCGAGGATCGTCGAGGACTCCCCTTCGCCCCGTCGGACGACCCAGCCCGGTCCGACATCCGTCGAGGGCTCGCCGACCGTTCGCCCTGCGAGCAATTCCATCCGTTCGCCCCCCTTGATCTGGCCGTAGACGGTCGAGCCGGCGCCGAAGTCCACCAGCGTCGGCGTCCCTTCGAGTTCCAGCCCGAGGTCGAGTTCCAGGCCGTCGATCCGGCCGCTCGGGTCCTCCAGCTTCCACGCGACCTGGACCCAGCTCTTGGACTGGGGGATGGTCAGGTCGACCGTCGAGGAGATCCCGTGGGGGCCGGACCATTCGAACGTGAGCCCGACCGCGAACGGTCCTTCCCGTGTCACGCGCGAGCGGATCGGGGTCGACCGCTCGTCCGCCTGGTCCAGCGACGCGGGAGATTTCGCGCCCCGAGTCCGGAGGATCAGCCCTCGGGCCTCCTTCTTGAGGTAGCCCAGCCGAGGGCTCCCGACGCTCCGGAGGAATCCGGAAAGATCCTCGGCGACCTCGAAGGTCATCGAGCCGCCCTGAGAGATGAAGAAACGGCCGTCGCGTCGCTCCAGCTTCAAACCGCCCCGGGGCTCGGGGCCAGGCTCGACTTCCGGGCCGAAATGGACCTCGTACCGGTCGGTCTCGAGCGGGCCGGGGCTGGCGATGAAGTCGAGGGCGATCTCCTTGCGATCGCCCGGCCCTTCGACCGTCCGGAACTGGGCGGGGATCGCCCGGCCGTCGCGGACCAGGCGGAAATTCCGGCCAGCAGCGGCGTCCGGGACCAGGGCATGGACGGGATAGCCGAAGCGTCGAAGTCCCGTCGGTTCGGAGAGCTGGAACGACCGGACGCCCCGGATGGGCGGGGCCATGCCCAGGGCGATCGGTGCGACGACGAGCCCCAGCGCCGACCGGAGAGAATCGCGCCGGGAGACGAAACCGGCCGACGCTTGAGGTTGGAAAGTTCCGGATTCGGAGTTTCGATCGATCTGTCTTGGCATGCGAATTGATTGTGAGATTGAGGAAAGGTGTTATTCGAAAGCCCCAGACGTCGCGGTTCGAGACCTCGATCGTCGAAGGCGGGCCGGCCGCTGTCAAGGGTCGGTCCGCTCCCGGAGCTTCCGGGGCGGCTTTTGACGCACCGCAACGCGAATGGAGCCTCTTCCATGAACCAGCATCAACGGATCACGTCGGCGGCGTCGGCATTCCTGGGGATCGTCGCCCTTTCCGGGCCCTCGGCCGCATTGGCCCAGACCGGGCTCTCGGGGATCGGCGTCCCCCGGAGCACGGACGAACGGGTCGTCACCGGGACCCCCACCCCGCCGCCGGTCAATTCCGACGCGCGTCGGGCGGCCGACGGCCAGTTGATCCCCGGCGCCCCCGGAGTCGGGGGGGCTATCGACCCCGGCAGGGCCCTGGGGACGACCGGACCGGCCCGGGATCGGGCGATGGACCCCGCCGCGAGGCTGATCCCGGCGGTCCCCGGCGTCGGGCGGGTTGGGGCGTACCCGGTCGGGATGGAGTCCGCGCTCCTGGCCGAGCACGCGCTGGGGATGGCGATCGAGGGTTCGGCCCTCAAGACCATCGCCGAGCGGGCCAAGCCCGGCCCGGACGGCGACGGTTCCGCCCGGATGCTCCTCGATCACGCCAATCGGCTGATGGCCGAGAGTCGCGGCCTGATCGACCGGGCCGCCGTTGATACGCCGAGCGTCGCCGCCAGCGTCCCGGCGAGGCGGTTCCAGTTGGCCGCCCAGGGTTACATCGCGACCCTCGCCGCCCTGGGGAATTCCGATTCCGCCGACCGGACCCAGATGGCCCTCATCAATCACGCCGTCAAGGAGGTCCTGGACGCCGATCACATCGGCCAGATGGCCCGGATGGCGGCTGGGAACGTGGCCCTGGAGCCGCTCATGGTCCACGCCCGCAACATGAAGAACGAAGGGACGCAGACCCTCCTCCGGCTGGCGGGGAACGGGCCCGTCGACCCCAACGCGACGTCCTCCGTCCCGATGCTCGCCCGCAGGGGACGCGAGTTGATCGACGCCGCGGGAGAACTGGGCGCCGTCCTGTCCGCTCAGGCCGCCACCGCTCCCGGGGTGGTCGCTCCCCTTCCGGCCGGCCCGAATCCCGGGCGATTCCAGGACAATCGGCCCGAAATCATCGGCGGGACCTTCGGCACGAGCACCCCGACCGCCGGGACCTACACCGGCAAGGGAGATCCGCTGAATCCCGCCGGACTGCCTCCGATCCAGAACAGCGCTTCGCCGGTCCCCACCCCCGCCGATCGGTCCAACTCGAACGGTTCCAGCGGCGGCCTGCCCCCGCGCTGAATATGAGGAGTCACGACGCGACGTCGAGGGAGCCGGGCACGTCCCGGCTCCCTTTTTTTGCCTTCCTCAAGAAATTCCCGATTCCGGCCGATGGGTGAGATACGTCATCCTGGATCGACATCCTCACCTCGACGCCGGAGCCTTGAGGCATGAACGAGCACGCCGGGCCGGCCTGCGCCCTGAGCGTCCTGATCGTTGGGATCTTCGCCGTCCTGCTCCACGATCGAGGACGACCGCCCGTCACGTCGAAAGCCGTCGCCCCCGAGGTAAAGGGGACCGAGGCGCCGCGCCTCGCGCCCGGCCCCGACCGCGTGTCGCCGGCTCCCCACCGCGAGACGGCCATCGTCGCCCCCGTCCCGAAGGCCGTCGAGAGGCCGACGGCGTCTCGGGATCGCGAACCGGCGCCTCGGAACGATGAGGGCCCGCCGCGAAAATCCGAGACGAAGCCGTCCGGGGCGGCCTCGTCCCGTCCCGTCCCTCGGACACGGCCCCGGGCCAGGGTGCCACGCTCACCCTTCGCCGTGGTCGAGCAGGGCGAGACGCTGGCCGACGTCGCGACGCGGGTCTATGGATCGCCGGGCGCGACGGAGGCGATCTGGAAGGCCAACCGCGACCAGATCGCCCGGATCGACTCGCCGCTCGCCCGAGGGACGCTGCTGCGAACGCCCTGATCGTCCGATCACGCCTTCTGAGGGTGGATGCGGGCGTCCAGCGCGTCGAGTCGGGACGTGATGTGTTCCAGGTCGTCCTCGCGGAGCGTCCGCTCTCCGAACCGGATCTGATAGAAGGCGTCGACGACCAGCGGCGGGACGTCGGCGACCGACTCGGTCCCCGAGCCGTGCCCGGCGAGGAAGATCGCCGAGCGGCGGGCGAACTCGCGAGGAGTCTCGGCGGCCGGCCGTTCCAGCCCGTATTCGGCCAGGAGTTGCATCAGCCGGCGATAGAACTGGACGCCCGCCATCCCGGTCGGATCGTTCTCCTTCTTGCCCGCAAACCGCCCCATCAACCTCCGGAAACACCAGGCGACGAGGTTGATCACGCCGACGAGGACCAGCAGGGCTCCGAAGCTGACCAGGAACCCCCGGAGGCTGAAGAAGCTCTCCACGCTCGGGAAATGGAACCAACCCTTGATGCTATCGCCCATGATCGAGAAGCCTCGCTGGGCTTCTTTGATCAGTGCGCGGATCGGCGCGTAGAGGAATCGGTCCTGCCGCTCGGAGTTGAAGCCGACGATGTAGAAGATCCAGACGAACCTCACGAAGTCGGTGACCTGGTAGAAGTGGCTGGCCATGCCGCCGACCCGCGAGATCGAGGCGTTTCGCTCGGCCGAGGGGGTGGGATCGAGCGTGATCCAGTCCGGCGCCGGGTCCTGAGCCTGGGTCCGTCCCACCAGGGCCTCGACCCAGCTATGGGCGTGCTTCTGGCGGACCGTGGTGATCCTCGCCATCGCGTTGTAATCCCCGCCCTTGAAGCCGTTGATGATCCGGCAAGGGATGTCGATCGAGCGGAGGAGCAAGGCCAGGGCGCTGGCGAAATACTCGCAGTGGCCGGTCTTTCGGTTGATCAGGAAGTCCTCGACGGGGTCGAGGTTGGGGTCGCCCGTGTCCTGTTCGAGCGAGTAGCGGAATTCGCCCGAGTCCTTGAGGTAGCGTTCGAGGGCGGCCGTCCGGCCTTTCAGATCGCCCTCGTCGATTCCCCTGACCTGGTCCAGGGCGATCGGCCTGAGCCTCGCCTTCAGGTCGTCGGGGATCGAGACCAGCCGGGAGAGGTAGCCGACCGAGGGGTAAGCCTCGCCGGGCTGGGGGAGGTCGGCCCGATCCGCCGAGTCCACCGAGTAGTCGAACGAGACCGCCAATGTGCTGTTGCGGAAGAGCGTGCCGTCGGCCTCGTTCAGCTCCGGGAGGAAGCGCTTGTCCGGAGCGTCGGCGTCGAGGATCGGCCGGAGCCCGAACAGGACCGGGCTGTCGGTCGGCTCCAGCTTGATCTGCTGGCGGACGACCCGGCTCTCCCGCCAGCGGTCGGTCAGGCCGAGCGAGTAGCCGTTGGCCTTGAACTTGGGCCGGAACCAGCGGCCCCGCTCGTATCGGTCCATGCTGACGCCCCGCCAGCGGGACTCGTCGTCCTGGCCCGGGACGATCCGGGAGCCCTCGTTGTCCAGGAGCTCGACGCTCATCACGGGGGTGTCGTTCTCGAGGATCTCGCCGAGCTGGCCGAGCTGGATCTCGTCGTCGAAGCCGGTCAGGTGCCTGCCCAGGGCCCCGCTGCTCTGCGAGCTTCCCATCGACGTCCGTCGCGGCATGGCCAGGAAGATCAGGCCGCCCAGGGCGAGCGTGGTCGCGGCCACTCGGGCCGTCGAGACGATGAAGGGCACGTCGATCAGCCCTCGGTACGGCTCGGCGCGGTCACCCCGGGCCCTGGCCGTCTCGGCCATGGGGGCGACCTTCATCCGCAATGCCTCGCGGTGCAGCGCGAAGAGGATCAGAACCCAGAGGGCCATCAGGGCCCAGGAGAAGAGCGCGATCCCGACCTTGTCGCTCTGGCTCATCACCCCGCCGACGAGGACCTGCACCAGGCCGAGGAGGAACAGGAACCAGTCGTCCTCGACCGTCTTCGGGAGGAACATCTTCACGAGCTGGAGGTAGACCAGCCAGTGGGCCGCCGAGAGCAGGAGCAGCGTGTTGTCGTAGCGGTATTCGGCGACGCTCAGGCCGCCCGAGATCAGGGCGAGCACGCTCGCGGCGGTCCGGGACAGCCCGAACTTGGGGTCCCGGTCGACGGTCAGGAACGCCGCGACGCTCGCCAGGGCGACCACCACGGGGTAGAGCATGGCGAATCGATTGTCGTCGGTCGCGTCGATGCTCAGGACCAGGGTCGCGAATGTCAGCATCAGGTAGAAGCTGGCCCGGTAGATCGTCAGGAATTTCATGGGTTCGCCTCCCCATCCTCGGGGCGACCGGCCGGGCCATCGGCCAGCGCCAGCGATGCCTCCTCACGGTCGGTCGCCGGCCCTCGGCCCATCTTCGCCATCCCGTTCGTCCTGTCAAATTTGATCAGGTCGCGCAGGTCCCCCTTCGACGCGTCCAGGACCGTCACCCGGCCGAGGAGCCCCCGGAGGGCGGTCGCGGACAGTCGAGTCGACCGCTCGGCCTCCTCCATGAGGTTGATCGGCCTCGTCGAGACGACGATGAGGTAGGACTCGCGGAGGGTGGACGGGGGGACCACGTCGAGGAGGCTGGCCAGGCTACCCTCGGAAGAGGGGCGGAGCGTGGCGAGTTGTTCCAGGAGTTCGTGGAGCAGCTTGACCGAGGCCGGCCCCTGCCGGACGCCCGGGACGGCGCCGGTCCAGCCGAGCAGCAGGCGGCGGCCGGGATGTCGGCACGTCTCGAAGCAGATCGTCGCGACGAACTTGATCGCGTCCTCCAGCGCCTCGCGCCGTTCGGGCGAGATCTTGGTCCGGGGCAGCCAGGGGTCGAGGAGGATCGCCAGGTCCTGCTCGTGCTGCTGCTCGAACTCCTTGACCATCGGCTGGCCACGACGGGCGGACGTCCGCCAATGAATCCATCGCGGGCTGTCGCCGGGCCGGTAGTCGCGGAGGCCGTGATATTCCTGCTGCTGGGTCGAGAGGTCGTGGCGCGATCCCCGCCGGGTCTCGCTCGCCTCGCGCTGGATGAACTTCCAGCGGCGGGTGAGCTGGCCGATCTCCGGATAGACGGTCAACTGGGCCGGGTCGCCGATCGCGACCCGACGCTCAAGGAGCCCGAAGGGCGACCGAGTGACCAGCTCGAGCATCCGGAACCGATACTGCCCCCGACGGGGCGAGATCCCCTGCCACCGGACCCTCGCCCGCGACCGGGCCGCCACCCTCGGGAAGAAGGCCAGCGTGGTCAGCCCCGTCGGCCCGGAGACGGCCCGATCGATCGGGATCATGTCGTCGGTCAGGATCAGGGCGAGCGCGGCCGACCATCGCCGGTCGTTGTCGAGCGAATAGTCGATCGAGAGGGGCGTGCCCGAGAAGACGTAAGACGGGACCCGCCGCGAGATCCGCAGCTTTCGGAGCATCGCGGCGCTGACGAAGATCGAGCCGACCATCGGCCCGGCCGCGAGTCCCGCGACGAGCAGGATCAGGTTGATCTGCTGGTACAAGCCCGTGAGCAACAGACCCACCCAGACGCAGAAGTAGATGACGCCCTCGCGGGTCCAGCGCAATCGCTGGTTCGGCCAGAGGCTCCAGACGACCCATCGGGCGAAGCGGCGGAGTGGCGATCGATCTTCGGACATCTCGACCGTCCTCCCGACTCGTGCCTTCACCCTGGCCCGATCCGCGCCCGCCCGATCAGGACGGGACGCGGAGCCGATCGACGATGTCGCGGATGATCGCCTCGGCCGCCCCGAACTCACCGGCCTGGAGGAACGACTTGCCGACGACCCGGTGGGAGAGGACGGGCACGGCCAAGGTCTTGATGTCGTCGGGCACGATGTAATCCCGGCCCGAGACCAGCGCCAGGCCCTGCGCGGCCCGATAGAGCGTCAGGGCCCCTCGGGTGCTCACGCCGACGTTCAGCTCGTCCCCGTCGCGGGTCGCGTGGACGATATCGAGGAGATATTCGGTGATCGCGTCGTCGACGCGGACCTTCCGGACGGCCCTCTGGAGCTGCCGGATCTCCTCGCCGGTCACGACCGGCCGGAGCGTCTCGACGGGCTCGCCCGAGCGGTGGGTGGAGAGGACCCGACGCTCCTCGGAGCGGAGCGGGTAGCCCATCCGGAGCCGGATCATGAACCGGTCGAGCTGGCTTTCCGGGAGGACGTAGGTCCCCTCGAACTCATAAGGGTTCTGGGTGGCGATCACGAGGAAGGGTCGTTCGAGGATATGCGTGTTCCCCTCGACCGAGACCTGCCCGTCGCTCATCGCCTCCAGCAGGGCGCTCTGGGTCCTCGGGGTGGTCCGGTTGACCTCGTCGGCGAGGATGACGTTGGCGAAGATGGGGCCCGGCTTGAAGATGAAATCCCCGGTCCCGGCGTTGTAGACGCTCGAGCCGAGGATGTCCGAGGGGAGGAGGTCGGGGGTGAACTGGAGCCGCCGGAACGAGCAATCGATGCTCGCGGCGATCGCGCGGGCGAGCAGCGTCTTGCCCATGCCGGGCACGTCCTCGACCAGGACGTGCCCCTCCGCCAGCAGCGCCACGACCGCCAGCTTGATCACCTCCGGCTTGCCCAGGACCACCGATCCGATGTTATCCAGGAGCCGGTTCAAGAGGGTCGCGAGATCAGCCGCACCGAGATCGGTCGCCTCGACCATCAGCGGAGAATTCATGCAAAGTCCCTGGAGTCGTGCATTGTCCTCGCGGTCCCGGACACGGCTAACCGAGAGTATAAGCGAGGGGCAGCCACTTTCCAACGGTCCCGGCCGCGCGGGGCCGCCCGGCTGTCCCGATCCCCCCTTTTCGGCTAGAGTCGGGCCGCGAGGGCCGGTCCCGACGATCACCCGGGCGAAGAGGACGATCGGATCATGGACGAGATCGGGTGCGACGTCATCTTCCTGGCCGGCCACCTGAAGGGCCGCGACGAGATCCTCTCCCTCCGGGGCCTGATCGAACGTCTCGAACAGCTCGGCCACCGCTCGCGGGTGATCTGCCCCTCGATCGTCTCCGACCACGGGTTCTCGGACCTGGCCGAGTGCCCGGGCCTCGCCCGCCGCTGGCAACGCCCGTGGTCGGTCCGGACGCTCGACCTGGCGGCCCCTTCGGGCCGTCCTCGCCTCTTGCACGTCCTCTCGGCCGGCATGGCCGAGGCCGGTCTGGAGATCGCCGAGCACTGGCGCTTGCCCTATCTGCTGTGCGTCGATGAGTTTCCGCGACGCGATGCTCGGCTCCGGCTGTCCCGAAACTGGTGCCGGGGCCTGATCGCGACGAACTCCGAGCTGGCCGACGCACTTCGTCGCGACTACGGCGTGCCGGGTCGGGCGATCCGGGCGATCGCCCGGAGTGTCGCCGGATCGACGGGCCAGGCCAGGCCGATCCGCTCGGGCCGGGTCCCCGTGGTCGGGGCGGCGGGGCCGCTGGTGGGAGGGTCGGGCTTCTCGACCCTCCTGACCGCCGCCCGGAAGGTGATCGACGCCGGGGTCGACGCCGAGTTCGTGATCGCCGGCCATGGCGACGACGAGGGGGAACTCCGGCGGAGGGCGGACCGGCTCCGGATCGCCGAACGGCTGACGTTCGCCGACGAGATCCCCGCCGGCCTGACGTTCTGGGACGTCCTGGACGTCTATTGCCAGACGTCCGTGGCGCCGACGGTCGGCCGGCCGCTCGCGCTGGCGATGGCGAGCGGCGTCCCCTCGATCACGACCGACGTCGAAGGGCTCCGGACGCTCGTCAAGGATGGCGAGACGGGCCTGACCATCCCCCACGGCGACGCCAACGCCCTGGCCCGGTCGATCGTCGAGTTGCTCACGGACCGGGAGCGGGCGCGGAAGCTGGGAGAGGCGGGTCAGGACGCGATCCTCGGCGAGCATCACCCCGACCGCGAGGCCGGGAGGCTCGACGAGGTCTACGGGTCGATCGTCGCCGCCGGCCTCGGCCCTCGGGATTCGGGGCTGGCCGACCGGATCGTTGGCTACGAGGCCGCGAGCGGCGTTGACAACGGTCGGGAGGTCGGCGGGTTCGGGCTGGCGGCCGTCCCCTGGCTCGGCCCCGAGTCCTGACCCTTCAACCCCGCCTCGTACACGTTGGCCCAGGCCAGGAAATCGTAGAAAGAGAGCAACGAGCAGAAGACCAGGCCAGGCTTGCCGTCCAGGAACCCGAGCCGGACGACGTACGAGTAGAGGAAACGGACGAGCGGGCGCATGGGCAGGCGGAGGTAGACCTTCTTCAGGAGCCGCTTGAACCGCTTGCCCCGGCCGATATTCGCGGGGATCGGCTCGCGGAGGAACCGCTCGTACATCGCGGCTTCCCAGACCGCGTAACGGTTGTGCTTGTCGACCCAGACCGCGATCGACGGGTAGGCGTGGTGGTCGAGCTCGTGGGCCAGCCGCCGGGCCCGGCCGTCCAGCTCGACGTGCTCGTGGGCCTCGTTGTCGCCCGTCTGGACGCCCGCCGCGACCGGCATCCGCTCGTATCTTCCGAGCCGGTGCTTGAACAGGCGTAGGTTCCACGCCTCGGCGTAGCCGCAATGGCGAATCCGCCGGCCGAGGAAGAAGTATTTCATGTTGAGGAAAAAGCCGTCGGCCTCGTCGAGTGCCGTCCGCCGGGCGATCTCCTCGGCCAGTTCCGGGATGACGACCTCGTCGGCGTCGACGATCAGCACCCACTCGTTGCGGAACGGCAGGTTGTCCAGCGCCCAGTTCTTCTTCTTGGGGAAGGTCCCGTTGAAGTGGAACTGGACGACCTTGGCCCCGTGCTCGGCCGCGACCCGGGCGGTCTCGTCGGTGCTCTGGCTGTCGACGACGTAGACTTCGTCGGCCCAGGCCAGGGCCGGCAGGCAGCGGCGGAGGTTCTCGGCCTCGTTCTTGACGGGGACCAGGACGCTGACCCTGGCCCGGGCGGCCGTCGACGGATGGCTCATGGTGGTTCGGCTCTCGTTCGGTTGCGAGTCGGGCGGTTCAGATCGACCGGGCATCCTCGACGGCCTCCGGGGCCGGCCCGCCGCCGGCGACCCAGTCGTAGACCGACGCGAGCCTGGCGGCCTGGCGGTCCCAGGTATAGCGTGTCTCGACCAGCTTCCGGCCGTTCTCGGCGAGCGTCCGACGCTCAAGGGCCGTCCGGTCGAGCAGGTCGCGGAGCCCCCGCGTCACCCCCTCGGCGGTCGGCTCGACGACGAGACCGCCGTCGGCGTGGGCCAGCTCCGGGAAGTGACAGGCGGTCGTGACGAGCGCGGGGAGCCGGCAGGCGAGGGCTTCCAGGATCGCCATGCTGAACCCCTCGCTGTAGCTCGGCAGGACGAAGGCGTCGGCGGCGCCCCAGACCCGTCGGGCCCGCTCGCCCGAGACGTGACCGACCCGGGTGATCCGGTCGGCGACCCCTCTCGCCTCGGCGCTCGCCAGGAACGGGGCCAGCGCCCCGTCGTCGTTCCCGGCCAGCAGGATGTGCAGGTCGGGATGGTCGGACTTCAGGTCGCCCAGGGCCCCGGCGAGGAGGTCGAGCCCCTTCTTGACGTGCAGCCGGCCGAAGAAGAGGAGGACGAACTTGCCGGCAAGTTCGGGGTATTCCGCCTCCAGGGCCGAGCGATCGGGCAGGTCGTCGAACGGCCCGAGGTCGACCCCGTTCGGCACGAGCGCGATCGGCGTCCGGGGGGCGAGCTTCCGCAGGTGGCCGACCTCCGGCCGGGCGAGGGCGTGGAGGCACGAGGCCCGCCGGAGATTCTTCCCCTCCACCAGCGCCGTATAGACCTTCTTCTTGAGCGCCTTGTGCTTGAGGGCCCACGGCTCCGCCATCCCATGCGCGGCGACGAGGTAAGGGACGTTCGCCAGCCGGGCGGCCCTCGCCCCTCGGCGGGTGTGCCCCTGCCAGAGGCCGTGGAAGTGGACGACCTCGGCCGATCGGATGGAACCTTCCAGCTCGGTCTCGGGGCCGAGGAGTTCCACGCCGGGCGGCAGTTCCGTGCCGTCGAGCCGGGAGGGGGTCGGGGTGACGATGGTGATCGGCCCCCCTCGGCGGGCGAGGGCGCCGGTCATCCCCAGGATGCTGGGGACCATCCCGCCGTCCCGACGGGGATCGAGGCCGTTGCAGCAATGGAGCAGGCCCGTCGAAGGGGCGGATGAGGGCTTGCCCGGGGCGAGCCGGGAAGGAGCGAGGCCGCTCATGATCGGGCTCCGAGGGTCTTGCGGTTCAGATCGCGGTGGAAGACGCGCCCGGAGTCGGTCGATTGGGGGTACAGGCCCGCGATTCGCAGCGCCTCGATCGTCCCCCGGGCGAACCTCGAAGGGCCCCAGTCGCCCACGACCTCGGCCGCCCGGCGGCCCATCGTCCGCCTCTCGTCCTCGGAAACGCCGGTGATCCAGCCCAGGGCCGAGGTCAAATCGTCCTCATCGGACGGGTCGAACCTCCGGCCGGTCGTCCCGGGAGGATCGGGGACCAGCGTCTCGACGCACCCCGCGCGGTCGGAGACCAGCAGCGGGAGTCCGCAGGCCGCCGCCTCGTTCACGACCAGGCCCCAGGGCTCCATCAGGCTCGGGTGGACGAACGCCGAGGCGTGCGCCATCCAGGGGGCCATCGCCTCGGCCTGGAGGAATCCCGGCCGATGGACCGCATGCTCGACCCCGCTCGACCGGATCGCCTCGTCGACCTCCCCCGCGCCGGGTCCGTCGCCGCAGAGGACCAGGTCCCACGCCTCGCCCGGCCGCGTGT
>JAJYDH010000368.1 GCA_021777685.1 Planctomycetota bacterium
GAGGCTCGGCACCACCCTACAAGATGGGATCTCCCCGGAGGACTTCGCCGATGGACTTCGACCTCATGCGGACGAGTCGGACATGGGGCATCGCCCTCGGGGGACTCGTGATGGTGGGCCTGGCCTTCGGAGCCGAACCCGAGGCGTCGCGGTTCCCGACCATCCCGGCCGAGCACTCGCACGCCCGGATGCTGCTCGACAACGCGATGGGCTACGCCTCGCCGTCGAACAAGATCGTCGACCCCGTCTCCGGCTACCCGTTCGAGGGATGGAACCAGGACCCCAAGCGCGGGCTGTACCTCCGGTCGTTCACCCAGCTCACAGCGATGGGCCAGTGGATGGAGCTGCTCGCCAACGTCGCCGCCGGCAACGCCGACACGCCACACCTCTCGCGGGAGCAGGCCCTCACCCAACTAATCCACCTGGTCAGGACGCTCCGGCAGGACCAGGCCGACCCCAGGCTCTCGGCCAGGGGGCTGCTCGGCAACTTCCTCGACCTGGCCACCGGCAAGCGGCTCGGGCCGCTGGCGTCGAACGTCGACAAGGCGAAGCTCCTCGAAGCGTTCGGCGCGAGGAAGGGCGAGGCGCTCTGGAAGGCCCTCCAGGACGCCGGCTGGATCGTCCCTCGCAAGGATGGGCATGAGGCCGACATCACCCGGGGAGCGGCCTACGGCTACGAGCACTTCAAAGGGCCCCTCGACCCGTTCAAGGACGAGGCCACGCGGCAGAAGACGATGGCCCTGCTCGACGGCCGGGTTGTCATGCTGATCTTCGGCGACAACTCCAACCTGACCGCCTCCGCCGCCAAGACCATCGGCGCCCTCCTGGGGCCGACCCTCAAGGACAGGCCCGAGGCGGTCGCCCTCCGCCGCGAGCTGGAAGGGTTCCTCGAAGCCCAGTCGACAGGCTACGCCCGGCTCTATGACGAGAAATCCGGCCTCTTCTACTTCGGCTGGGACGCCACCCGCGACCGCCTGTTCGGCTGGGACGACCTGCAAGGGGTCCGGACGATCGGCCACATGGATTACCTCGTCAACGAGTTCCGAGGCCCCGCCACGTTCATCGCGGTCCGGTACGGCCTGCCGGTCGACGCCATCAAGAATCTCGGCTTCAAGATGAAGCCCTATCCGATGGCCGACGGCCGTGAGGTCTACACCCTCGCCCCCTGGGAGGGCTCCGCGTTCCAGGCGATGGGCCTCGGCCTCAGCCTGGGCGAGACGTCCCGGCCGAGCTGGCGGATGCTCTTGAAAAACATCGTCGACATCGAGGTCGATTTCGCCTCGAAGAAGGGTCTGCCCGGCTTCCTCTCCGAGTCGTACACCGGAGACGGGGCCCAGTACACCGGGACCGTGGGCATCCCCGCCATCACCGTCTCGCCCCGGCCGAGGATCACCGACGCCGCCTCGCTCTACACCCTGGGCGCGGCCTACTCGATCGCGCCGGCCGAGGTCGAAGGCTTCCTCAAGGCCAACTGGCCCGCGATCTCGAAACTGCTCACCGACCACGGGCCGTGGGAAGGCTATAACATCGACCGGAAGGAGATCATCCGGTTCCAGACCACCGCGCACACCCTCGCGCTGATCCTGGGGCTGATCGGCCGTGGTTCGGAGAACATGAACCTCTACCTGGAATCGAAGGGCCTGCAAGGCCGGCTGGCCGAGTTCTTCGAGGTCGGCGAGGGCGTCGACCTGCTGGCCAACGCGCCGGCCTTCGCCTGGACCGCGAAGGGGGACACTCTCGACTCGGGCAAGCGCGACGGGACCTTCTTCGCGAAGGGGGCGAGCCTCGGCCAGTTCGGGATCGCCTTCGTCCCCCCGAAGGAGGTGAACCTCTCGGGCGGCCTGCTCACCCTCCGCTACCGCTCGGCCGGGATCGTCGAGCCGGTGACGATCGACCTCAAGCCGGCGAAGCCCTCGACGGACGACTCCGGCCTGATCTCGCGGAGCATCACCGCCCGGTTGCTCGACACCAAGGGAGGCGAAGGCGAGATCGTCATCCCCCTGCCGGCCACCCCCGGACTCGCCCGGATCAAGGAGGTGGTCATCTTCCACGAGCGGGCCGAGAAGGGGCCGGTCGACGTGACCGTGATGGGACTCAAGGTCATGCCGATCGTCCCGAGATGACATCGAATCCCGGGCGACCGGGGGGCATTGGGTTCGAGTTTTCGCGATCGTTGCGGTATTGGGTTAGGATTTCCGGCCGTCGAGCGGGCGGCCGGCCCCTGGCTCGTTGCCGACCCGCACGGGAGCGGATAGGCTCGCTCGTCCGGGCGGCCTTCGGATGCCCCGAGCTTCGAGGCCCCCGACCTTCGTCCCGAGAGGACCGGACCATGCATCGATTTGTCCCGTTCATCGCCGTCGCCGCCTCGCTCCTCGTGCTACCGGGTCTGGGCGACCCGGCGAGGGCGGCGGGGCCCGCGGACGGCCCGAGGAGAGTGTCGAGGATGGACTTCGGGAAGACGCCGGGGGGAACGCCGGTCGAGCTTTACACCCTGAGCAACGGCCGGATCACGGCCAAGGTGATGACCTACGGCGCGATCCTGACCGAACTGGACGTGCCCGACCGCAACGGCAAGCCCGGGGACGTCGTCCTCGGCTTCGACTCGCTCGAAGGCTACCTGGCGGGCCACCCGTACTTCGGGGCGACGGTCGGCCGGGTCGCCAACCGGATCGGCGGCGCGAAGTTCTCGCTCGACGGCAAGGACTACCAGCTTGCCGTCAACAACGGGCCGAACACCCTCCACGGCGGCAACAAGGGGTTCGACAAGGTCGTCTGGAAGGCCGAGGACGTCTCCGGGCCCGCCGGCCCGGCCGTCAAGTTCACCTACCGGAGCCCCGACGGCGAGGAGGGGTATCCCGGCAACCTCGACGTCGCCGTGACCTACACCGTCACCGACCAGGACGAGCTGAAGATCGACTACAAGGCCACGACCGACAAGGCCACGCCGGTCGTCCTGACCAACCACTCGTACTTCAACCTCGCCGGCCCGGCCTCGGGCACGATCCTCGACCACGAGGTGACGCTCGCCGCGAGCAAGTACACCCCGGGCGACGCCGGGATGATCCCCACCGGCGCGATCGAGAGCGTCAAGGGCACACCCCTGGACTTCACAACGCCGACCCCGATCGGGGCCCGGATCAAGGAGATCAAGGCCGACCCCGTCGGCTACGACCACAACTTCGTGATCGACCCCGGCGCCCGGCCCGCCGCCCGGGTCCGCGACCCCAGGAGCGGCCGGGTGATGGAGGTCTCCACCACCGAGCCGGGCGTCCAGTTCTACACCGGCAACTTCCTGGACGGGAAGGTCAAGGGCAAGGGCGGGGTCGCCTACCAGCAGCACCAGGCGTTCTGCCTGGAGACCCAGCACTTCCCCGACTCGGTCCACCACGCCAACTTCCCATCGACCATCCTCCGGCCGGGCCAGACGTACACCCAGACGACGATCTACAAGTTCGGCGTCGACTCCGTCCCGGGACTTGATCGGAGGTAATTCGTCCGTATCCCGTAACCCTCGTTCTCACGGTCCGCGGTGCGGTCCGTGAATCGTCGTGAGGACAGCTTCGCCTTCCTTGCAATCCTCGCCATCTCCACTACATTAGGGCCAATACCGTGGAATGAGCCTGGACCTGGTTCGCGGAGATGTCTCTGGCTCCCTCTCCCTCTGGGAGAGGGTTGGGGTGAGGGGCGCGGCACTTCGGCGAACGGTTGAAAAGAGCTTCTTCCACCACGTCTGGTCCCGCGATGCCCCTCACCCCCGGCCCCTCTCCCAGGGGGAGAGGGGAGACAGAAATGCCTCTGGCGCAAGCCATTGGATTAATTCAACGGTATTGACATTAGGGCTCCTCCGGACGAAGTCCGACCGCGATCGCCGACCGAGGGAAGGAAGGGCTTCCGCCGATGACCGACAGGGACCTGCACGCACTCTCCGAGCAAGACCAGGCCCGACTGGCCCGCGCGGTGATGCGCCGCCAGGCGAGCCTGAGCCTCCGCGTGGCCTCCGTCTTCGTCGTCCTGGTCCTGGGCGTGCCGCTGGTCAATTACCTGAAGCCCGACCTGGCGAACACGCCGGTCCTCGACTTCACGGCGACCTGGCTGTTCCTCGGCGTGCTGATCTATCCGATCACGGTCCTGCTCTCGTTCTACTTCGTCGGAGCCTCGAACCGGATCGAGGCGAGCTGCGCCGACTGGCGGAAGACCCTGGCCGAGGAAAGGGACCGATGAGCGGTTTCGCCTGGATACCCGTCCTTTGCGTCGCGCTGATGACGGCCGCGACGATCCTCCTGGGCGTCTACGCGACCCGGAAGGCGAAGACGGCGTCCGACTTCTTCGTCGCCGGCCGGTCGGTGAGCGTCTTCTGGAACGCCTCGGCGATCTCGGGCGAGTACCTCTCGGCCGCCTCGTTCATGGGGATCGCCGGCCTGTTGATGAAGAACGGGTATGACGCCCTCTGGTATCCGGTCTGCTACGCGACGGGCTACCTGTTCCTCCTGCTGTTCATCGCCGGGCCGCTCCGGCGGTTCGGGGCCTACACGATCCCGGACTTCGCCGAGGGGCGGTTCGACAGCCCGGGCTTCCGCAAGGTCGCCGTGACGTTCGTCCTGTTCATCGGCTTCTTCTACACGATGCCCCAGATGAAGGGTGCGGGACTGACGATGGGTGAGATCCTCAACTGGCCTTACTGGGCGGGGATCGTGCTCGTCGGGGTGGTGATCACGTTCAACGTCGCCTTCGGCGGGATGAAGGGGATCACCTTCGTCCAGGCGTTCCAGTACTGGGCCAAGCTGTTCGCGATCTCGGCGCCGATCTTCGTGCTGGCGAATGTCTATGGGGGCTATGGGACAAACCTCGCCGCCAACGCGGGCAAGACCGAGGGGACGGCCCGTGATCTCGTCGGCTCGAAGATCGAGGGACCTCGGACGGCGATCGTCGCGACGACGCGCGACGAGTCCGCGACCGATCCGGCCTCGACGCCGAGGATTGCACGCGACACGCCGATCACGATCAAGGGGGCCGACGCCTATCCGGCGAACGTCCTCGCGTTCTCCCGGGCGGGCAAGACGAGGTTGGAATTCCCGGAAGGGGCGGTGATCGACAAGATCTTCGCGAATGCATTATTAAAGGCCGATCAACTGCGAGAGCCCTACGAGGAAGGGATCGCGCCGGGACTGCGGGGGCTGGAGGTCGGCGACAGGGTCTTCGTGCCGAAGGGAGGCGTCCTCGAAGTCTCTCCATATTCGTCCCATCGGCCCGACGGCCTGGAACTTCACGGGCCCCGGGCCGCCCGGATCGAGTTCAAGGAGAAGACGACGGCGATCCTCAAGGCGGGGTCCTTCGCGCCGAATGCTCCGCCCGACCTGACATGGCTCCGTCCTTTCGGCCCGCTGTCTTCGAAGCATGGCTATCCCCTGCTCTACACCTATTCTCTCATCATTGCGCTCATCTGCGGAACGGCGGGACTTCCCCACATCCTCGTCCGGTTCTACACCAACCCGGACGGTCGGGCCGCCAAGCGGACGACCCTCTGGGTGATGGTGATGCTCGGCGTCTTCTACGTTTTCCCCCCCGTCTGGGGGACGATGGGCCGCAACATCCTGCCGTCGCTCTACGCGATCAATAAGACCGACGCCGTCGTCATCCGACTGCCGACGATCCTGAAGAGCCCGCTCCTGGGCCAGATCCTCAGCGGGATCACCAGCGCCGGCGCGTTCGCGGCGTTCATGTCCACGTTCTCGGGCCTGCTCGTGAGCATGTCGGGCGCACTGGCCCACGACATCTACGGCAAGATCCTCCGGCCGAAGTCGTCGGCCGGTTCGAGACTGGTCGCCTTCAAGGTCGCCGCGATCCTGATCGGCGCGGTGTCGATGGGATTGGGCATGCTCGTCGAATCGTTCGACATCACGCTGATGGTCGGCTGGGCGTTCGCGATCGCCGCGTGCTCGTACTTCCCGCTCCTCTTGCTCGGGGCCTGGTGGAAGGGGCTGACCAAGGTCGGGGCGGCGGGCGGGATGCTGATCGGCGGATTGTTGTCGCTTTCGGCGATCGTCTCGACGATGCTGATCGACAAGAAGGTGATCCACCTGGAAGTCTCGCCGCTGGTCCGGTCGCTCCTGGAACAGCCGGCGATCTGGGGCGTGCCGCTGTCCGTCGGCCTGATGGTCGTGCTCTCGAAGCTGACGCCGGGACTGGTCCCCGCGGACATCCACCTCAAGATGCTCCGGCTCCACGCCCCCGAGGAGCTGGGGCTCTCGAAGAATTACATCGATCACTGACAGGAGCCACGCGATGCCTCCCCGCCGCCTGCTCGCCGTCACCTTCTCCGTGTTCGGCTTCCTGGGAATCGCGGTCGCGTGGGCCAGGCAGGCCCCGCCGGCACCCCGGGCGCTCGACGCCCAGGCCATCTCGCTCCGGCTCCTCCTGGGGGTCGGCGAGCAGCAGGGCCAGAGCTGGAACGGCCGGGTCAAGGTCGACAAGGGCGAGGTCGTCGGCGTCGAGGGGTGGCGGTTCCGCCAGGATGACCGCGTGGTCGGCGTGGACGGCTGGGAGGCGAGGTCCCGGCCGGCCTTGAAGAACGCGGCCAACAAGAAGGCGAACGTCAACAAG